>UQGR01000034.1 GCA_900540705.1 uncultured Mollicutes bacterium | reverse complement strand
AGAGGATATTGCTAAGATTGTAACCGAATTATGTAAATAAATGACTTTTAATTAGTACTTAGACGCTACGCTATATTTCCTCAGTTTAACTCCTGCACATTTTATTTTAAATGTTTTATAAAAATTTTGATATGTAAAATCAAGAAAAAAATATAAGTTGCAAAAGTTACCCTCTAAGTGTATAATTGATTTGAAATTTTAAGAGACCTTCCCGAATTTAGGTTAGTAAGGTAAATTAAATAGGAAAGGCTCTTAAAAATTTTAATTATTTGGAGGATATATGAAAAAAATATTAAAGCGATTTAGTGCTTTTGCTGGTAGCTTTACTGTTGCCGCAGCATTAATTTCGGGAATAGGAACAATGCAAGCATTAGCACAGAAAGTTGATACGACTAGTCAAAGTTCTAAATTTTTCTATGATCAACTTTCCAATGATTCTAGAGCAGAGAAATTTTATCAAGCATTTGAATCTTTAGAAAAAGAAGGACAATTCAAGAATGGGACCATTGAATATGATTTAGTAAAAAACAATGTCATTAGTAGCAATGACGTATCAGCTTATGTCAATGGTGTTGACCTTAAGGTTCCTAAGGCCTATGGCGCAGGACGTGATACCTATTATATGGATCACCCTGATTTATTCTATGCAGATGTTTTTAGCACTTCTATAAGTGCGGGGCAAAAAGAAAATGACTATGTTGCCTTCCTAGATACAAGTCGGGCATTGACTTTATATGCAGGAGGTATCAATAGTCGCGAAGCAGTCAATCAAGCGATTGATACCTACGAGAAAAAGCTTGCTCAAATTGTACAAGGTGCAAAGTTAGCAGGAGGAACAAAAGAACAAATTGAGTATGTTAATAAATATATTTCTGATAACACAGAATATAGCTTTGGGGTAAGCGTGAAGGATGGCAGAAATGTTGATGAGCCTGAAGCAGCTTATATCAATACAGCCTATGGTTCATTGGTAAATGGAAAAGCTATTTGTGGAGGTTATGCAAAAGGCTTTAAGGCAGTTATGGACCGCTTAGAAATTCCTTGTGTTTGCGTGCAAGGGTATAGTGTTTCTGGGGATTCTTCCTCTTTACAGGCTCATATGTGGAACTACGTACAGTTGGATGGAATGTGGTATGCAGTAGATGTGACATGGAATGATACTGGAAACGATTTAGACAAGTGGCTATTGGTTGGTGGGAATACCATTCATGCCACTCATATTGAAGATGCAGTCGTTTCATCCTCAGGGTTTGAACTGGCTTATCCTGCTATTAAGCCATATGATTATGGCAATGATACAGATGACAATGGTATGAATATTGAGGGTTCTTATGTAGAATCTTCTGACGGAAGTGGAAAAAATCTCACACTTACTGTTTCTTTTGAGGATAAGGGGGCATACCAATTACAAGAAGAAAACAAGTATTTAGCTTTCCGATTTGGAGATGTCAAAGGGAATGACATAGTATGGGGACCTTGGTTTAACAGCATTGCTGTCATTGAAGTTTATGCATTTCCAATCAAGTTTAATGATAATAATATCGAGATGGTTGTTTATCCCCATACAGAATATGTACAATTTGCATTAATTGATTATGCTCCTGATGAGAGTGGTGGAGCAGTTTATCCAAATAAACCAGAATATGGGGAAAATGCGGGAAAAGAATGTTTCTATTATTATAATCCAGAAACATTTACAGAAGACCATTTTATTGGTGTAGCAAGTGCTCCTTATCACAATAATGGATATGGGTCATATATTGCAGCACCTGGGGCAAGTTCAGTTTACCCAGCAAATGGTGGAGATTTACCAATAGATCGAACTTATGATATTACAGTATATTATAATGATAATTTGGAATTGGTGGATGGAAAAAGTGTTGATGATGTAGAGATGGAGTTCTACACTTCTAGAGGCAATGACACTGTAAAAGAAAACGCTGTTCTCACAAATTTAAAATGGGATGGAAAAAATAAAATAACCTTTACATTCACACCAAGTAGAATGTATATTCATAATTTAGCACAGTATTATTTTTACCCTAAAAATTTAGTTGGTGTAGAAAGCAAAAAAGTTCCAGATGTCTTTACTTATCGCTTTAAAGGAAAGAGCGTTGTTTGTAGTAAGGTGTTTAACGATGGAAGACTATATATGAATGTTTTTGGTGAGCCAAAAATGTTAGATACTTCAGATTTATCAGTTACAGATTTTAAGGATGAAAATGGAAATTATTATGCGCAAAGTCAAAGAAGCCAACTTCTTTTAGTTGCGAATAAGCCTTCTGTAAGTCAGGAAAAGCAGATGGATGAAATATTAAAAAAGGATACTCCAATTACGGATGCTGATATTGTGTCTACTGCTACCTATGAAATTCATTTACAGATTTGCGGAGTGGTACGTCAAGTTCCAAATGGAAGTTATATGCAGGTTGCTTTTGGTTTCCCTGAAGGATATAGTCCAGATGATGCAGGAACTACCTTCAAGATTTATCATTATAAGCATGATAACAGTGGGAACATTACGGGAGTTGAGGAAATTCCAGTCATTGTAACAAAATATGGTTTGATTGCTCAGGTGAAGAGTTTCAGTCCATTTACTATTGTACAGCTAAAGAATACTAGTGAGGCTGTAGCAAGTAAGGATCATAAGAGTATTTATGCAACCGTGAATGGAAATGGCGGATTTGTTTCTACCTCTTTAGCGAATGGTAAGAGTGGTATTGTGGAACTTACAGATGACTCAATCACTTATACTATAACTGCAGAAGAAGGCTATCAGATTGGTAGTGTATTCTTAAATGGGGAGGCCTTAGCTGCTTCTAGATTTACTTCAGGAGAGCTTATTTTAACTAAGGATGAGCTTCAATCCAGCAATATGCTTGAGGTTACCTTTGTTACAAAGGAAGCTGTTCAAAGCTATATAGATAAGGGAGTTGAAATCTCCAATGTTGAGATGATTGTAACGAATCCTGAACTAGCTGGACCTGGTGTTAATGGTGGTCTGATTGCTGGAATAATCGTACCTATTATTTTACTAGCTGTCGGAGTTGCGGCATTCTTTGTGTTCAAAAGAAGAAAATCTAACTTAAATAAATAATAAATAAAAACAGAGTGATTAAAATTTCACTCTGTTTTTTTAAAAAAAGGGTTTTATAATAAGTTAAGCCTCTTTTTCTTGTTCTTTAGCTATTTCATTTTTTTCTTGTTTGGTTAAAGGTACAGGGTCATAGCCCGGTTTAAATAAGGGATTACATTTTAAAAGCCTTTTTGTAACCAAAAAAGAAGCTTTTAAAAAATGAAATTTTTGATAGCATTCTTTTGCGTATTGACTGCAAGTAGGTGTAAATCTGCATCTTGGTGGATGATTGGGAGAGATTCCTTTTTGATATTTATCAATCAAATATAAGGGTAGTTTATTTTTCGTCATAAATTCGTTTTTTTAGAGCAAGTAATGCATCATTTCCTACTAACTTGCGTATAATTTCATAGGCAAAGTCAATACTTGCTGCTGCACTGCGTGCTGTGATGAGATTATTATCTACAACAACAGGAACATCTACATACGTTCCGCCAAAGTCTCCGTCCATACAAGTAAAGCAGGTATATTTTCTTCCTCTTAAACAGCCGAGCTGCCCTAAAATTGTAGGTGCAGCACAGATGGCAGCCACAATTTTCTTTGTTTCACAAAAATACTGAATAATTTCTAAGGCATACCCGAAATTTCCTAAAAAACGGTAGTGTGGCCCACCGGGTATTAATAGAGCATCATAGTCTCTATAGTTTACTTCATTGATTAAATAAATATCAGTGAAATGTAGGTTATGAGCACCAATTACCTCTGTTCGATTAGAAACAATGGTTAGTTCAATGCCAGCTCGTCTCAATAGTGCGAAAGGCGCTGTTGCCTCTAATTCTTCAAAACCATCAAAAATCATTGCTAAAACTTTCATAAGCAACCTCCAGTGTTTGCTTATATTATACACTGAACTATATTTTTATTCTATACTTAACCTAAATTTTCTTTCCTACTTGTAAAATGTGTTGGGATATGCTACAATTTTGATATCAATAAGGGAGTAGTTTGCTAGAGATAGTGGTTGGCCTACATACTGGAATTCTCCAGGTTCAATCTTAAAAAACGAGACTTATGCTTAAAAATTAGTTGTACACTTTTTTGTACAGACTAAGAAAAGGCATAGGTCTTTTCTTATGAACAGGAGAAACGAGATGTTTGAATTTTATTTTAGAAGCTTTTTATTAGGAGTTGGATTGGCTATGGATGCCTGTGCTGTATCGATGGCTAATGGACTCAAAGAACCCAAAATGAAAGTAAGAAAAATCCTCTTTATTGCAGCCCTATTCGCGATATTTCAAGCGATAATGCCATTGATCGGATACTTTTTAGGGCATGCTGTCCTAGAATGGATAGACAAATTTATTCCTTGGATTGCACTGGTAATTTTGAGCCTGCTTGGTATAAATATGATAATTGGTGGAATTAGAAATAAGGAGGAAGTAAAGGATAAAAGCCTTACTGTTCTCAATCTTTTCATTCAGGCACTTGCTACATCTATTGACGCTTTGTCAGTTGGCTTTACGATTGCAAATTACAAATTAGAGGATGCACTTTTATGTGTAAGCATTATTGCGTTAGTTACATTTATCATTTGTATTGCTGCTGTGTTTATTGGTAAAAAATTTGGAACAAAGCTTGGCAATAAATCTGAGATTTTAGGTGGAATCATTTTAATTCTAATTGGAATTGAAATATGTTTAAGTGGCGTTCTTTAGGAGGAAAGAAAAATGATTGTAGATTCTATATTGGAGCTGGTTGGAAATACTCCTATATTAAAAGCGAGTCGATATGCTAGGTGCGTTGGTCTTGAGAAACCATTATATGTAAAATTAGAATATTTAAACCCTACAGGTTCTGTAAAGGACCGTGTAGCCAAAAATATGATTTTGCAAGCTCTAAAAAAAGGAATACTAAAACAGGATTCTGTATTGATTGAACCAACTAGTGGAAATACGGGGATTGGGTTGGCAGCGATTGGCAAGGCATTAGGCCTTAAGGTCATGATAACCATGCCAGAAACGATGTCAGTCGAAAGACAAAAACTTATCAAAGGCTATGGAGCAGAGGTTGTACTAACGGAGGGCTCTAAGGGGATGCAGGGAGCAGTAGAAAAGGCAGAACTGCTAGCAAAAGAAATACCAAATGCCTTTATTCTAGGGCAGTTTATTAATTTTGATAATCCAACTGCCCATTATTTGACTACAGGTCCAGAGATATGGGAGGATATGAAGAACAATGTGGATTTTTTTGTGGCAGGTGTCGGAACAGGTGGTACGATTAGTGGCGTTGGTAAATATTTAAAAGAAAAAAATCCAACAATTCAAGTTATAGCTGTTGAGCCTTTAAATTCTCCTGTTTTATCCAAAGGGTACAAGGGAAGTCATGCCATCCAGGGAATAGGAGCTGGATTTATTCCGGAAATTTTAGATACCACCTGTTATGATAAAGTGATTGCCGTTTCTGATGAAGATGCTATTGCGATGGCAAAGTTGTTCATGCAGACCGAAGGAATATCTGTTGGAATTTCTTCTGGAGCCGCCTTATATGCTGCCATGCTTGTTGCCAAGGAACCTCAAAATGCTACAAAGAATATTTGCGTGCTGCTTCCTGATTCTGGAGACCGTTATCTGTCTACAAAACTATTTTAATGAGGAGTTAACCGCCTTTTTTGAAAACAAAAAGGGCTTTTTTTCTTACATTAAAACTTAAAAAATGATATAATACATTTAAATTGAAAGAAAAAATGGAGAATAAAATGAAACTGGAACAATATGCAGATTTAAAGAAAAAAATAGAGGATGTTAGAAAAAATCATTCACAAATACATGTATCTATCCTAAATAAGAGAAAACGAATTGTAGAGGCTCCCTCTCAAATTATAGGAGTCTATTCTAATTTTTTATGTGTAGAATCTATGGTGAATTCCTATTTGGAAAAATTCACAATACAATATTGTGATCTATTGACAGGAAGCGTAGAAATTAAGGAATTGTTATAAGAATAGGGGCTTGGAGGGATAGTTTTGAAAAAACATCGTAAGCTATGGATTATATTAGGAATTGTACTGATAATTCTGTTAAGTGTAGGAATTGGACTTAGTGTCTATTTGAATGATTATTATCATGCTACGAACCATGCTAAGGAGCAGACTGTCAGCAGTGAATCCGTTACAATTTACAAGGATGGAGATATCTATGTTTTCCTTCCAGAAACGTATGAGACTGGTATTATTTTTTATCCTGGTGGCAAGGTAGAAGCTTTAGCCTATGCGCCGTTGTTACGAGAGCTTGCTGAAGAAGGCATTTTATGCATTCTATGTGAAATGCCTTTTCATTTAGCCGTTTTAAAGCCGAGTGCTGCAGATGGCATAAGGGAAAAATTCCCTGAAATCTCTTGGTATTTGGCGGGGCATTCCTTGGGAGGAGCAATGGCGGCAAATTATTTAGCAGACCATATAGATCAATATGAGGGACTTATACTACTTGCAGCCTATGCATCAAAGGATCTTTCTTTTTCAGAATTAAATGTAATCTCTATCTATGGAGATCAGGATGGCGTTTTAAATAAAGAAAAATATGAGGAATCTAGGAAAAATTTACCACAAAATTTTAAGGAATTTGTCATTGAAGGAGGCTGTCATTCCTATTTTGGAAGTTATGGTCTTCAAGCAGGAGATGGAACTCCAAAAATAACAGAAGAAGTTCAAAGAAATCATACAGTTAACATAATTAAAGAAAATATTTTTGCAGGACAAACTTATTTTTATAAAGAAGATATTCAGGAATATAATAGTCCGGATTGCGGATTTTATACACCTGTTTATTTAAAATGTAATAAGGAAGGAACAACTACGATTTCTTCAGCGTATTTAAAGTATAATGCGTTATTGCATCTTAGAATTGATATTTCTGAATTTAGTGGTAAGGTGAATGGCAATTCAGATATCGATTTTACAAATCAAATGCTTGCAGCACTTACGAAAGAATTTTCCAAAATGGATGCTGCTTCAGTAAGTGTCATTCTTCGTTTTGCCTATGATACTGGATTTAATGGAAATAAAAATTGTGAGCCTTCCTTAGAACAAATGAAACGCCATATTCAGGCTTTACGGCAACTCTTTTTCACATATGAAAAGATGATTACGGCAGTAGAGTTTGGGCTAATTGGGCCTTGGGGAGAAATGCATTCTAGTACCATTGCCAATCAAGAAACCTATAATGCTTTGATACCTGAGTATTTGGCGGCCACTCCTGATTCAATGAAAGTTTTGTTAAGAAGACCTAAGTTTGTCTATTCCTATTATGGATATACCTTAAAAACATTGGATAGTTTTGTAGTAGAGAATAATCGTCTTGGCGTCTATAATGATGGATATTTAGGGTCTTCTACAGATTTGGGTACCTATGATGATAGGGCAGCAGAAGTTGCTTGGCTTTCAAAGCTAAACGACTTTCTTCCTTATGGTGGAGAAGTGACTGTGCCATCTAGTAGCTTTAATCAGCTAAACTCAGCGGTTTCTGAAATGTATGATTTAAAACTAAGCTATTTAAATAATCTTTGGAATGATCAAGTCATCCAGCGCTGGAGAGATACTATGTATACTGGTCCAGAAGAACTATATAGAAATTCCAGCGAATATACCTACATTAAAAATCATTTAGGGTATCGGCTGGTGCTTCAACAAATGAGAATTTCAACCACTTCTTCCAAAGTAGGACTTCATATTCAACTGAAGAATAAAGGCTTTGGTAATCTTCTTCGGAGTAAGAATGCTTATTTGGTATTTAAGGGGACAGAAAAAGCCATATCTTATACATTTGAAAATGTAGATTTAGACCATTTAAACCTATTCGTTGACAAAAGTAAATTACCAGAAGGAGAATACGACATTTATTTTATGCTGGCAGATGCCTATGATGGTCAAGCGAAACGGAGTATTCCTTTTGCCAATGAAGGACTATGGAATGAGGAAATAAAGGGCAATTTGCTTCTAACAAGGTATAAAATTTAAATCTAATTCATAAAATCACTCTTATATAAGTAAGATATAAATAAGGAGTGATTCAGGTGAAACTATTAGTGTTAGGAAAAGGTGTGGCTAATGATGGAGTGGCTATGCTCTTAGATAAAGATAAAATAGAATATGAGTATTTAAATCCAGATGAAGTAAAGAATTGTGATTATTCCTTTGTAGTTAAAGCTCCAGGAATTCCTATGAATCATGAATTGATACAGGAGTTTTTGGAGAAAAAAATTAGAGTTCTTACAGATATTGAACTTGCTATGGAGCTTAGGAAGAAGTTTTATATAGGAGTAACTGGTAGTAACGGCAAAACAACCACTGTTTCTCTAATTACGAAAATTCTTTCTGCCAAGTATAAAGCCATAGCCTGTGGCAATATCGGGTATAGTGTTTGTAAGGCTTTAGCAGAACATGAGGATGCAGATATTTTTGTAGTAGAATTATCAAGCTTTCAGCTAGAGGCTGCAAAAATTGATTTAAATATCAGTTTAATTTTAAATGTTCATCCTTGTCATTTAGATCATCATCAAAGTTTTCGAAATTATGTTGAAGCAAAAGCAAATATCTTTTTAAATCAAAGCTCGAATCATTATATGGTTTATAATTATACTGACCCGATTATCAAGGAATTGGTTTCTGAGGCCTTAGCTAAAAAGATTACCTTCTCAAATGAATCGGTTTTAGCAAGATGCTATATCGATCATGGGGTAATTTATTATCAGGGGAAAAGAATTCTAAGACTAGATGAAAATTTAAAACAAAAGGAATTTTTTCTTATAGATACTTTAGCTGCTATCAGTGTCAGTATGCTTGTAGATAAAATAACTCCAAAAATCATTCAAAGACAACTGAAAGAATTTAAAGAAATAGAATATCGGCTTACTAAAATAAATGATTTTATTTATAATGACGCTAAAAGTACGAATCCTTATTCTACAATTGCAGCTATAAAATGCTTTAATGAAGTAGAATTAGTATGTGGTGGATATGATCGTAAAGAAAATTTAAACTGTTTAGTGGAATATCTCCCTAAAATAAAAAGAGTATATGCCTATGGGCAGACCAAGGATAAAATTCATAATTTTATGCAAAAGAATAATGTGGAGTGTAGTACTTTTGAAAGTTTAGATGATGCATTCCGTAAAGCTTATTTGGATCGAAAAGGAGAAGTTATTCTTTTTTCTCCTATGTTTGCTAGCTTTGATGGTTTCAAAAACTACAATGAACGAGGAAAATATTTTACAGAATTAGCCAACAGTTTTTTAGAAGAATAAAACTGAATCCTAAGTGATTTTAAAAAAACATATTGAAAAAAAAGTTATAATAGTATAAAATATGTAAGAAATTGACATAATTTATGGTGAAGAAATCACAGGAGAAGGTTAAGTATGAATAAGTATGTAGTAGTAATGGATGTCTCAGGAGATATTTTGCAGGCATCAGTTGATGAATATGGATTAAAATTTATTCCAATGCAATATTCTTTAGGAGAAGAAATGCGTACCTCTTATGGTCGTGAGCCTGAGGAAATCATGAAAAAGTTTTATGATGGTCAGAGAAAAGGTGATTTAACAAGAACTTCTCAAATTACGCCATTTATGTATGAAGAATATTTTGAACCATTTTTAAAGGATGGATGTTCTGTTCTTTATTTATGTTTATCTAGTGGATTATCTTCTACCTATAGCGCTGCTTGCTTAGCAAAGGAAGCTTTAAAAGAAAAGTATCCAGACTTAGACGTATATCCAATTGACTCTTTATCAGCTACTGGGGGAATGGGAGTCTTAATTGAGCGTGCCTTAGAAAATCAAAGAAAGGGTATGAGCATTGAAGATAATAAAGCGGATATAGAGAAATTGGTGTCTCATACACGTTGTTGGTTTTTAGTTCAAGATTTGAATTATTTAAAGCGTGGAGGCAGAGTTAGCAGTACAACTGCTTTTGTTGGTTCTATGCTTAACATTAAACCTATTTTAAGAATTGATGATAATGGCAAGCTAACTACTATCGCTAAGAAACATGGAAATAAGGCAGCAGTAAATGCTTTGTTTGACTTTTTTAAAAATAGCTTTGATCCTGCATTAGGGAATACAATCTATTTATGCGATGCAAATTGTAAGGATTTATCTGATTCTTTAGCATCTTTAGTGAAGCAAGCTTATCCAGACTTAAAGATTAAACAGGCAACTTTATGTCCAATTATTGGAGCTCATACGGGTCCTGGTATGCTAGCTATTTGCCACTTTGCAAAATAATTTAATATATGCTATAATATTATATACTTTAGCGTGGTAAGGAGTGGAATAGATGTCTTATTTAGGAATCAAAGAAGAATTTCGAAATAAAGAAAGATTTGAAGAAACCAAAGAAAAAGGCTATGAAAAGGCTGACCAAATAATTGAAAATGCTTCAAAATCTGAAAATGGTATAGAGGATACTATTGCTTCTGAAACCTCAAGAACAAAGGATGGACGAAAGTTTTTCTATACAATGGTTTGTCTTTTGGGGTGTATGGGAGGTATCCTTTTCGTATTAGGAATTTGTACATTTTCAAAGCTTTTGTTTGGAGGAGTTTTGTGGGTTGGAATTCTACTTATTGTATTAGGGATTTTAATGGTAATTGGAATTTATCCTTTAATCTTAAAATCTAAATCAACGCCTCGGTAGCCTTCTAATCAATTTAAATCCAATTTGAAAGAACGATTAGTGTAAACTAATCGTCTTTTTTTATTGGTTTGAACCAGCATTTTGGAAAATAAATCGTAAAATATTTGTATTTTTTTGTTTCCTAACGCATATATTTTATGGTATAATGACAATGTATCGACGAAAACGATTTCGAATGAATAAAAAGGATGTGTTATTGGTGAAATTGAGACATGAAGCTGTAAAGCAAATTGAAGAAATCTGTGATCGCTATAAAAATGAGGCAACTCCTTTGATGCTTGTATTGAGTGATATTCAAAAGGAATATGGGTATATTCCACTAGAAGTTCAGGAGGTTGTTTCTAACAAGCTAGGAATGCCTGTTTCTGATATTTATGGTGTAGTTACATTTTATTCTTTCTTTTCCCTAACGCCTAAGGGGAAATATGTTATAGGTGTTTGTCTAGGGACTGCCTGCTATGTTAAGGGTGGACAAAATGTTTTAGATAAGTTTTCTACACTATTAAACATTAAATCTGGACAGACGACAGAGGATGGTTTATTTACCTTAGACTCTTTGAGATGTATTGGTGCCTGTGGTATTGCTCCTGCAGTTTCTATCAATGGCAAGGTATATTCTAAGGTTACGGTAGATGAGGTAGAGAAGATTATTGATTTCTACTGGAAGGAGGAAGCAGCACATGCAGCAAATTAAGTCAAAAGAACAATTAGAAGAGAAAATTTCTCATTGTACCGAATGCTTAAATAAAAAGCTAAATTCCAATGGGAAAAGATCTGTTTTGATTTGTGGTGGTACAGGCTGCCTTGCGAATGAATCAAAAGAGATCTTAGAAAAAATTCGTGAAGAAATTAAGGCAAATGGATTAGAGGATAAGGTAGAGGTAAATCAGGTTGGTTGTTTTGGCTTCTGTTCTCAAGGACCATTTGTAAAAATTATGCCAGAAGACACCTTATATCGTACAGTAAAGGTTTCTGATGTAGAAAAAATTGTTCAAGAGGATCTGCTTGGTCATAAGATTGTAGAGGAACTGCTTTATATCGATCCAGCTACCAATCAAAAGGTTGTTAAGCAGGATGATATTACTTTTTATAAGAAGCAGAAAAGAATTGCTTTACATGGCTGTTCTACAATCAATCCTGAAAATATTGAAGAGGCATTGGGTTACGATGCATTTAAGGGATTGTTAAGAGCATTATCTATGACACCACAGGAGGTTATTACAGAGGTTCTAACTTCAGGTCTTCGTGGTAGAGGTGGCGCTGGATTCCCAACAGGAAGAAAATGGCAATTTGCTTATGATGTTAAAAGTGAAGTAAAATATGTAGTTTGTAATGGTGATGAAGGAGATCCAGGCGCATTTATGGATCGTTCTATATTGGAAGGAAATCCACTTGCTGTTATTGAGGGTATGATGATTGCTGGATATGCCATTGGCGCATCTCAGGGATATTTTTATGTTCGTGCTGAGTACCCAGTTGCGATTGAGCGCTTGAAGATTGCTATTCGTCAGGCTGAAGAATTAGGTCTTTTAGGAGATCACATTTTAGGAACTGATTTTAGTTTTAGAGTTGGCATTCGTCTAGGTGCTGGTGCTTTTGTTTGTGGAGAAGAAACAGCTCTCTTAAATTCTATTGAAGGTGAGCGTGGAAATCCACGTCCAAGACCACCATTCCCTGCAGTAAAGGGGTTATGGGGCAAACCTACTGTTATAAATAACGTTGAAACTTTAGCGTGTGTTCCTTATATTTTACGAGAAGGTGCTACTGCTTTTAATTCCATTGGAACCGAAGGGTCAAAAGGAACAAAGGTATTCGCCTTAGGTGGTAAAGTAAATAACGTAGGACTTGTAGAGGTTCCTATGGGAACCACCTTACGTGAATTGATTTATGACATTGGCGGTGGAATTCCTAACGATAAAGCATTTAAGGCAATTCAGACAGGAGGTCCTTCTGGTGGTTGTTTGACCGTGGATGATTTAGATACACCAATAGATTATGATAACCTTGTGGCTGCAGGCTCTATGATGGGCTCTGGTGGTGCAATCGTTATGGATGAAGATAACTGTATGGTGGACGTTGCGAAATTCTATATGGAGTTTATTTGCGATGAATCCTGCGGAAAATGTACGCAATGTCGAATTGGTACGAAGCGTCTGCTAGAGTTCTTGACTAAGATTACAGAAGGCAAGGGAGAAGTAGATGATATTGTCAAGCTTGAAAGTTTATCCAGCACAATTAAGGTTGGAGCTTTATGTGGCTTAGGTAAAACTGCTGCCAATCCAGTACTGTCAACACTCAATAAGTTTAAGGATGAGTACCTCACACACATCGTAGATAAGAAATGTCCTGCTGGTGTATGTAAGAGCTTAATTGATTATCATATTGATGCAGAAAAATGTAAGAAGTGCTCTATGTGCTCTCGCGTTTGTCCAACCAATGCGATTTCAGGTGTTCCTGGAAAAGAGCCATATGTTATTGATACAAGTAAGTGTATAAAATGTGGTACATGTCTAGCTACATGTAAGTTTAATGCAATCTATAAGGGATAGGAGGAGAAAGATATGGCACTTGTAAATATTAAAATTGAAGGCTTTCCCTATATGGTTGATGATTCATTGACCGTATTACAGGCTTGTAGAAAATGTGGATATAACATTCCTTCTCTATGCTCTTTTAAAAATGGAAGATGCTCTGTAGCGAGCTGTCGTGTATGCTTAGTCAGAGTAGACGGTGTTAAGGACCTTGTTGCATCCTGTGTATATCCAGTTCGTGATGGGTTAAGCATCCATATTACAGACCCAGATGCAGTTATTGCTCGAAGAACTAGTGTGGAGCTGTTATTATCCAACCACAACCGTAGCTGTCAGGAATGCTACAAAAATGGTGATTGTGAATTGCTAGAGGTAGCCCATTTGGTTATGGCTAGACCTCACTTTTATGGTGGTAGTCAAACACCTTCCACCTATGATAAGGTTGCACCATCCATCATTCGAGACACCTCTAAATGTATTTTATGTGGAAGATGTGTTGAAGCATGTAAGGATGCGCACGGCATTGGTATTTTAGGCTTTGAAAATCGTGGCTTTGATACGATTGTCGGTCCATCTGGAAATCGTTCCTTTGCAGATTCTCCATGTTTACAATGTGGTCAATGTATCAATGTTTGTCCGACGAGTGCTTTGATGGAGCATAGTCAGATTGACAAGCTAGATGAAGCAATGGCTGCAGGTAAGAAGATTATTGTTCAGGTTGCTCCTGCAGTACGTGCTGCAATTGGGGAGGAGTTTGGTCTTCCTATTGGAACACCATGTACAGGAAAGATGGTTGCAGCATTACATCGTTTAGGCTTCTACCGCGTATTTGATACGAATTTTGGTGCAGACTTAACTATTATGGAGGAGGCCAATGAGCTTTTAGAAAGATTGACACATAAGACAGGACCAATCCCTATGATTACCTCCTGTTCTCCAGGATGGATTAATTATTGTGAATATTTCTATCCAGAGCTGATTCCAAATCTTTCTACAAGTAAATCTCCACAGGCTATGATGGGAGCAATTATTAAATCCTATTATGCAGAAAAAAATCATTTGGATCCAAAGGATTTATTCGTCGTATCAATTATGCCTTGTACAGCGAAGAAATTTGAAGTTGAACGTCCACAGCTTGTGAATGATGAACTTCCAAATGTAGATATTTCTATTACAACAAGAGAGCTTGCTAGACTGATTCGCCGAGCAGGTATCGATTGGAAGAAGCTTCCTGATGAAGAGTTTGACCAGGACTTAATTGGTGACTATACAGGAGCTGGTGTTATCTTTGGTGTGACTGGTGGTGTAATGGAGGCTGCCATTCGTACAGCATATCATGCGCTTACCGGAGATGAAATGGAGCCAATCGTTCTTACTCCTTGCCGCGGAGTAGAGGGTGTTAAGGAAGCAACGGTTAAGATTAATGGTACAGTTTTAAATATTGCTATGGCTTCTGGAATGAAAAATGCCAAGCCTATTTTAGAGGATATTAAAAATGGAACCTCTAAGTATCAGTTTGTTGAAATTATGTGCTGTCCTGGTGGTTGTATCAATGGTGGTGGTCAACCATTTGTCAAGCATGTATTCCTTCCTAATGAAGAGGATGAGATTTTAGAAACCTATATTGCTAAGCGTGCTAGCGTTTTATATCATGAGGATGAAAACAGAGCGGTAAGACGTTCTCATTTGAATCCACAGATTCAGCAGCTTTATAAGGATTTCTTAGGACATCCACTTTCTGAGAAGGCAGAAGAACTACTTCATACGTCTTACAATAAGGATAGAGAAAAATATCCTGTGAAATAAAAAAATTGCCATTCCCTAGAGAATGGCTTTTTCTTTACGAGTTATTTAAAATTTGCAGTCCTTCCTTTGTGAGACAATAAACTTCATCGGCTACCTCCTGAAGCATTTTTCTATCATGGGTAACTGCGAGAATCGTCCCCCTAAAATCTTTTAAAATCTGACGGATGACAGGATTAGAAAGAGGAGATAGGTTGCGGGTTGGCTCGTCTAATAGTAAAACATTACAGTTCAAAAGAATTAATTTCCCTAAATAAAGCTTGGCCTTTTGCCCACCAGATAGCTGGTCTAAAGTGCTTTTCATTTCAAACTCCTGAAAATTAAGAGCCCCTAAAAAGGACATGATTTTACTTTTGGTTTTGGCATCGTGACCTAAAAAGGTTTGTAAATAGGAGACTGCATCTAAGGAGGAGATAAATTCCTCCTCATAGGTCTGTGGCATATATCCCAAAACGATATCTGTTCTGTCTTTTAAAAGATGATAGATTTGCTTCAGCAGCGTTGTTTTGCCTGTTCCATTATTACCAATGAGAATGATATGCTTAGGACCGACAATTTTTAAGGTGACAGAAGTAGCTAACACCTTATCTTCTATACTGAGTCTTAAGTCTCTTATATCCAATATGGTTTTCTCATTAGGAATATATACGTCCTTAGAGAAGAACGCATTGATTGCTTCCTCAGGCTGGGCATAATCTACTACAGGCATCTGTTCCACTCTTTTTTCTATTGCCTTTATGTTCTTCATCTTTTTGGCTAATAGTCTACCCCAGGAGGGCTGTCTTACAGCTCTATCCAAATCATTTTCTACAAGTAGATGCTGCTGCATAAGCTTCTGCCTTTTTTCTTCCTTTTCCTTTCTTGTTCGATAGGCATCTTTATTTTGTTGGTCAAGCTGCCTTTGTCTTAAGGATATATAGGAAGAATAATCTGTTTTTAGATAAGTGAATTTCATTTCTGTTTTCCGTTTAATTTGTTCTAAATGCAAAATGGCATTTGCGGTTTTGGATAGAAGCTCTTCATCATGGCTCACATAGATAATTGGTGTAGGTTCTGATAGAATGAACTTTTCTAGTAGAAGAATTGTTTCTAAATCAATATCGTTTGTTGGCTCATCTAAGAGGATGAGCTTTGGTTTTCGGATGATAATCTTTATTAACTGGAGTTTTACCTTTTCTCCTCCAGATAAGGATTGTATTTTTCTATTTTCCGTTAAAATGGTTTTTTCTATATTATATTTTTCAAATAATGTCTCTATTTTATAAATTTCATTATATATTTCATATTCTGGATTCTGGTTGATATCAGGGTATAAGAAAAAGTCCATAGCTCCAAACGTATTCCAACCAGAATTTAGGCTTTGTTCTAAATAGCCTATATCTTCCTTAGAAATATCTACTATTCCATTATAATAACAGTAGTCCTCTATTAAATTTTTATCATAAATGAATTTTAGGATGGTGGATTTACCATTGCCTTCTTCGCCAATAATAGCCAGTTTGTCATTCATATTTAGGGCAAAAGAAAAGTCTTTAATTATTTTTCTTCCTGCCTTAGTTTCTATTGACATATGATTTACTTTCATTGTTAAACACCTCAGTTCTTGAGACATTTAAACCTATAATATAGATTGTAAGTAAACTTAGAAGCGCATTGGTAATCCACACCCCTTTCTAATGTAAAGTATAAAGGAAGTTATTATATAAGTCAAGCATTATCCCAAATAAAGAAGGATGGAATCTCCTTCTTTTATTTTTTCTCCTGCGTCAGGGGACTGGTAAATTACTTTATCTCCCTCACCATAGAAGATATATTTGTAAAAAGAAGAACCTTTAATTTCTTTTTTAGTTTTGCCGATATAATTTTCCACCTTATAGGTTGGAGTATCTAGGAACCATCTTAAATTTTTCTCAATTTGATTTTCATAATCTCGCTGAATTCCTAAATAGTTCAAGGATTGTTCCATGATCTCACCTACGAGCGGAGCTGCTACAGTACCACCATATTGAATTGTATTTTTAGGATGGTCAATTGCTAGATAAACTGCAAGCTTGGGATCATTCATCGGGGCCAGCCCTAAAAAGGAAAGAATATATTCTCCATTGATATAGCCTCCTGTAGAGGAAATCTTTTGAGCAGTACCAGTTTTTCCTCCAACTCGGTAGCCCTCTATAAAGGCATTGCGTCCTGTACCTAAGGCACATACATTTTCTAACGCATAGCGCATTAGATTAGAGGTTTTCTCACTAATTACCTGCCGTTTCGTTTTTCTTTTATTTTGATAGAGAATTTCATCGGTATAGGAATGGATTTCCTTTAATAAATATGGCTGTAGAAGGGTTCCACCGTTGGTTGCGGCAATCGCTGCCATTACCAGCTGAATGGGAGTATAGGCACTGGTTTGGCCAAAGCTTTGGGTAGCTAATTCTACAGGACCACAATTTTTTTGATTCATCACAATTCCTTTTTGTTCTCCCTGAATGTCAATTCCCGTCTTTTCGGTAAAGCCATAAAGCTCTAGGTATTTGTAAAAGTTTTCAACACCAATTCTCCGTCCTAATTCCATGAATCCAGGGTTGCAGGAGTTTTGTATCACCTCTAAAAAGGTTTGAGAACCATGACCGCCAGCTTTCCAGCAACGGATTTTGCGGTCCGCTACAGTATTACTTCCTCGGCAATAGAAGAAATCGTTCATATCAAAGAGTCCTAGCTCTAAGGCTACACTATAGGTGAAAATTTTAAAGGTTGAGCCTAACTCAAAGGAATAGAAGATGGGAAGAATTCTATTGTAGATACTCGCATCATAATCCTGATAATGGCTAGGCTCAAAGTAAGGGTAGGAGGTCATTGCAAGCACCTCTCCACTTTCTGTATCTACAATCAGGCCCATCACCTGGTCAGGGTTATACTGGGCAATCGCATTGTTTATTACACCGTCTAGGATTTGTTGTAGGTTCATATCTATGGTTAGATAGATATTCATTCCAGGAGTAGAAGCCTTATAGACAGAGGTGGTATCATGCATTAGGTTTCCCTTCGCATCCGTATAAATTGATAAAGCTCCCTTTTGGCTCGTCAAAAAATCTTCATATTGATATTCAATCCCAGAAAGACCTTGCATATCAATTCCGCAAAAGCCTAAAACCTGCCCTAGAGTAGAGCCATAAGGATAATAGCGTTCTGAATCAGCGGTTAAATAAATGCCCTCCAATCCAAGGGAATTGATTTTTTTTGCTTGTTCATCGGTGATTCTCCGACCCTCGGGTTTGATAATTTCTAGACTATTGTTTTTATTTAAGTGCTTTAAAATATCACTTTTTTTACAGTTTAAAATTTCAGCTAAGGTTTGGGCAGTCTGTTCCTTATCTTTGACTTGGCGGTTGATGGAGGCTACTGTATAAGCGAGCTTATTTCCAACGATGACAGTTCCGTTTCTGTCGTAGATTAACCCCCGGCTACTTTGAACGGGAATATCTCTTTTCCATAGTTCATCTGCTAGTATATTGATTCGATCTGCATCTATAAAGGTTATTAATCCTAGCTTAATCACTAATGCTGAAAAGAGTAATATGAAGAAAATTGTTACAATAAAAATTCTTTTTTTCAAAGCCATCACCTATATAAAAATATGGGTGAAAAAGGAATATAATACATAAAAGAATGGAAAAGATGAAAAAGAGGGAGGAAAAGCTTTGTCAGGAATAGGAAATAGAGGTGTTTCTTTTTCTCTGGATGAAATATAGAAGAAGAGTAATGCTGGAGGTTAGGATTTCAGCAATGGAGATTGCTAGATATATTCCATTTTCCTGGAGGGTAAGACTTAAACCATAGGCCAAAGGCAATAAGAAAATGAGCTGTCTTAATAGGCTTAACAGTAAAGAGGAAAAGCCCTTTTGAATGGATTGAAAATAGGATGCCATCAAATAATTTATACATCCAAAACAAAAGCCGATAGAAGCCAGTCTTAAAAAGGTATTAGTTTTAGCTAGTAAGGTGGCATCCTCATAGAATATGCCCATTAGGGCATTTGGAATTGCCATAAAAAGAAGGGTTGCGAAAGCGCCTATTCCAACAGATAAAAGAAGAGC
>UQGR01000033.1 GCA_900540705.1 uncultured Mollicutes bacterium | reverse complement strand
GGGAAATTCATCGTCAGAACATCCTGTCGGCAACCCGTTATATCCCATAGACAAGATTTTATTGTCCTGGCTCACAATACAGCACCCCACCTGCGTATTCGGATCCTTGCTTCTCTTGGCTGAAAGGGCAGCAACTCCCATAAAATATTCGTTCCAGCTAATATGTGTTTTCATAATTTTTCCTCATTTCTTTAAGGATTCAAACGATCTGGTCCACGGAAAATGAACATAGCGTCTTTAATTCCCTGGTTAAATAGCAGCATGGTGATTCTATCTACACCGATTCCAAAGCCACCATGAGGAGGACAGCCGTACTTGAAGAAATCCAAGTAGAATTCTACATCCTTGTCCAATCCCTTTTCTTTGGCCTGGGCCTTTAAGATTTCATATCTATGCTCTCTTTGGGCACCTGTTGTAATTTCACAGCCCTTCCAAATCAAATCATATCCACAAGGAACTCCATGCGCATCACGCATATGATAGAAGGCTCTATTCTCCTTGGCATAGCCAGTTACAAACAAGAATTCATGACCAAATTTATCTATGGAAAGCTTTTGACAAAGTCTTTCTCCTTCCGTAGTTAAATCCCCCTTCTCACTTTCTGGAACCTTATAGCCATAGCGATTTTCTAGCTCCTGATATACCTCATGTAAATCCATCCGTGGGAATGGGAGTGTTGGAACGACAAGGTCAATATTGAAAACCCGCTGAATTTCCTCCTGATACTTCTTAGCAACCTCGCTTAAAGCATAAGCTAGCATCTCTTCTTCCATATGCATTACATCCTCATAGGAGTTAATATAGGAGAATTCCAAATCAAAGCCTGTAAATTCAGTTGCATGCTTCCGGGAAGCAAATTTTTCAGCACGGAAGACAGGACCAGATTCAAAGATACGTTCAAAGCCAGCAGCCATAGCCATCTGCTTATAAAACTGAGGAGACTGGGCTAGATAGGCTGCTCGGTCAAAATAGTCTACCTTGAATACTCCAGCTCCAGATTCAGATTCTGCCCCAATCAGCTTTGGAGAATGAATTTCAATAAAATCACGCTCTATTAAAAACTCTCTACATTTGGCAACAAAATAGGATTGGACCTTGAACATCAGGGTGTTCTTATCCGTACGCAAATCAATCCAGCGATAATCTAAGCGAAGATCGATGTTCGTCTCTTCTCCCTTAGGAGCCACAATCGGAGATGCCGCTGCAATACTTTGGATAGAAATGGAGTTTGGATACATCTCCATATGGTTTAACTTCACATATTCACTTTCCAAAATTAGACCTGTAGCCTCAATCACAGAATCTACAGTAATGGCATCTAAAATCTCATTTAGCTCTGGATGCTTTTCCTTTTCAATGGTGAGCTGAAGCTTACCACTGATATCTCTTAATACGATGAAGCACATTGTCTTTTTATTTCGGATATTCTCTACAAATCCTGCAATGTGATTTTCTTTTCCAAGGACAATATCCTTAATCATTACTCTATTCATTCTTTTACCTCTTTTTCCTTACAGCCTGCACAAGCAGACTTGCTGTTAATTTTGTTTAAAACATATGGATAAACCTCATAAAGTGAGATGGTTTCCTGTTCCTCAGTTTCGTTATTTTTAATATTGATTTTAAATTCGGCTAGCTCATTATCCCCAAGAATACAAGTGAACATTGCATGGTTTGCATCAGCAGCCTTGAACTGACCCTTAAGTCCTCGTCCTAAATAATCCATATCACAATACAAACCACCTAACCGGCATACATTCATCTGGGTTAGACAGGCCTTTTTCGCTTGTTCTCCTAAGGAAATAAAATAAATGTGAAGATAATCCCTAGTGGCAAGCTTCTTTCCAGTCAGCTCACAGGCCAAGAGAAGTCTTTCCATTCCAAAGGCCATTCCCACACCAGGAGTTGAAGGCCCCTCTAAATCCTCAACTAAAGAATCATATCTTCCACCAGCACCAATTACATTTTGGGCACCAAATTCTTCTACATCCACCTCTAGTTCAAAAACCGTATGGCTATAGTAGTCTAAGCCTCGAACCAAAGAATCATCCACCTCATAGGCTATTTTCATATCATCTAAGGCCTGTAAAACTTCGGCGAAATGGGTCTTAGATGCCTCGCTTAAATAATCTTTAATCTTAGGTGCATTTTTAAAGAACTCCTTATGCCTGTCCACCTTGCAGTCTAAGATTCTCAAAGGATTCTTTTCTAAACGATTTAAACAATCCTCGCATAGCTCATTTTTATAATTTGTAAAATACTCAATTAATACCGAACGATAGGCCTCTCTCGTTTCTCTATCGCCTAAAGTATTGATTTTAACTCTTACATTTTTAAGTCCTAAGGCCTTAATTAAGGTTGTCCCTAACGCAATCACTTCAGCATCTATCAAAGGAGAGGAGGAGCCTAAGGCCTCCACTCCAAATTGACTGAACTGCCGGTTTCTTCCCTTTTGAGGACGTTCATACCGAAACATTGGTCCCATATAAAATAATTTATTTATGGCACTTTCTGCATACATCTTGTTTTCGATAAAGGCTCGAACCGTACCTGCTGTCCCCTCTGGTCTTAGCGTAATATCCCTGTTGGAACGATCCTTAAAATCATAGGTCTCCTTGGTCACCATATCTGAGGTATCATTGCTATCCCTATGGAAGGTCTTGCCTGACTCAAAAATAGGGGTACGAATTTCCTTAAAATTATAGATTTGACAAATTTTACGAATGGTGGACTCTAATTTTGTCCAGCTGCTCACCTCACCTGGCAAAACATCATAGGTCCCCTTTGGTTTAGTTATCATATACTCTACTTCCCTTCATACTCATAACGATATAAGCTATAATACATTGCAATTCTTTCGTGATTCTTAATTTTAATTAAGGATTGATATTCATAATGGTATCCACACTGTAAAATGACCTGCTTAGAGGATTGATTTCCTAGGGTATGCCCTACTAATATTTTATCAAATTTCATTAGTTCAAACCCTATTCTAGTCATTTCTCTTAAACACATCGTCATAATTCCCTGATTCCAGTAATCCCTATGCAGAATATAGCCGATCTCTGCAGTGTTAATTCCTTCATAATAGGTATGAAAATCGATCATACCAATCATCTTATGGTCGTTCTCCTTATCGACGATGGCATAGCCAACTGGTAATCCCATTAAAGGACGCTTTAAAAAAACCTCCTCAATACACCATAAGGCTTCCTTTGGCTTTAAAAAGGGACCCCAAGTCAAATGCTTACAGGTTTCCTCATCCCTACCAATATCAAAATAATCTAGGTAGTCTTCCTTAACTACCTCCCTAAGCTCATAACGGCCTAAATTTACTGCTGGTAAATCTAACATCAAAAGCTCATCACCTACCTAATTATCAAAAAAAGTCCTTAAAAAAATATTATTTTAAGGACGTATGTATCGTGGTGCCACCTTACTTCTAGTATACACTACTAGCACTCAAATCCGTTAACGCCTGGTACGTCTTGTTTTAAAAGCTCTCCAAAGTGTCCTTCGACATGCCTACCTGCAGATGCTTTCACCAATCATCCTCGCTGTACCAGAAGTTTCATATCTACTCTTCTTCTTCATCAATTTAATAATACGTAAATATTTTAGCATTTATACTGACTTTTTTCAAGAAAATTTTCAGATTGAATTATGACTACTTAGATTTGTTGTTCTCTTTTGATGTTTCTCACCATAACAGCAATCTGGGCGCCTGCCCCTAAAAGTGAGAACATTGCCGTCATCAGCATATTCGCAATGAACTCACCTGAAAATTCAGAAACGGTCATCATATCAGAGAAGGCCTGCATACCTGTAGAATAGAATCCATAATCTGGGGCTAATACCTCAGCAGCCTTCATGTATAAAACAAATACTGTAAGCAGCATAGCCACCAAGCTAACCACAGTAACAATTACAATCATAATCTTATTTTGCTTCCCACCAAAAAGCTTATAGAATAAGCCTCCCAAAAGAACCGCGATAAAGCAGCTAATGGAGGAAATAAAATTAAGGAAAAATAAAACAACATACACTAATACTCCGATTGCCGCACCTAAAACAGCTCCTAAAGTACCTCTAAGATAATTGTTTGGCTGTTCCTCAAATTGCTTATTCTGTTCCTCAATGGAAGCATTGATGTTCTCTACACATTTCTGATCTAAGGTCACTTTAACTAACCCGTTGATTGTTCTTAGGGATTTCATATCCTCTTCTAGCTTGTCTCCACAAACTGGACAATATTCCATACCTAAGCACTCATTCATTTTCAAAACATTTAAAATCTTCTCTAGCATTACAGAAAAGTTCTTCGCCAATCTAGTCATCGTCATATCTGTCTTGGTGATATCTATTCCCATATCTGTACACATATATTTCACATAAGGGAGCTTCAAATCCCTAATCTGATTGGCAATGGTTCTTTTGACCTCCGCCTCTGCGTAAAAGGAAATGTGACAATAAAGAACATTCTTCAAGGAAACACTGACCTCAAAGCCTTCAACAAATCCATGAGCAATTTTTCCGTCTGACTCAAGACCTAATTCTTTAAAAACTTCTTCTAATTTTTTATTCATAGCAACTATACCCCTTTTTTACTATTTTATTACATTCGACAAGAAATTTCAACACTTAAATAATCCTCATAAATGTCAAAGCCTCGTTCCTTTCGAAGGCGTAAATCCTCAATGAATAAATCTCTAACGATCCAATTGGTATCCTGATAGTTTCCTGTACGATAGCCTGCAAAGTAATTGCTGAAATACACATAATCGATGATTGCCAGTGTATAGGTTTGGTTGGTTGCGATAGAGGAGCCATAGTCCTTCGTATAGACGAATTCAAACCTTGAGTTCGCATCGTAAAACCGTTTTAAATCTATACCTTTAATCTCACAAAGAATAATAGAATTGTCAAATGGATTTAAAGCATAAAGCTGATTAAAATCAAAGGGTCCCTTATCTACATCATTGCGAAAGGCTCCTGTATTGCAAACGGCCGCGGTAGCATTTGTAGCAGCCATCATCAGGTTTGCCGTATACTGGTACAGATAAGGACTATTCCTTTCAAAGCTCTTCTTATTTTCACAGTACACTTCTTCTAAAACAGCTTTATCTCTTTGATAGAAGGAATCCACAACCTCCTCTACAGTAGAATCGAAGCCTGTAGCCTCCTTTACTATACTATGGGATATCTTTGTGGAAACGACCTCTCTTTTATTTACATCAAATTTCAAATCAATTCTTCCAAAATTTGCAAGCTTGCCACTAGATTGGACAACTGGCATTGCAGCTCCATTCTTACGGGCAATACTTCCTGATTGTTTCGTATGGGTATGGCCATTGATTACAGCATCCACTAGATATTTATCTTTATATTTAAGCTCTGCCAAGCGCTGATTTGGCTCATAGCTTTCTATCCCCTTAGATTCTCCTCCATGGATATTGACAACTAATAAATCCGCTCCTGCTTCTTTTAGCTGGCTGCCTAAAGTAGCTACACTAGCTGTAATTTCGGAAGTCTTGGTGGAAAACTCATAGCCTTCTCTTTTATTCGCACTGATAGAGGAGCTGACATTACCAATATAGCTTAATACCCCAATTTTCACATGCTCCTTTTCAAGGATGACACCAGAGGTCACATGGTCCCCTACCGTGAGTAACTCATTTTCAAAATAAATATTCGAATTGATGAGGGGAAAGGAGGCCTCTCCATTTTCCGCATTCCCATCAAAATATTCAAGCACTTTAGGTAGTTCCCAATCAAACTCATGGTTGCCAATTCCCATTAGATCAAACTGCATTGCATTCATTGCCTCTATCACGACTCTTCCATAGCTGACCCTAGATATGGCTGTTTCCTGCAGCATATCTCCATTTCCAATCAAAAGCGTATTATCATAGGAATCCTCCTGCCTAATTTGATTCACAAGATAAGCAGCATTGGATACTCCGTTTTTACCAAAGCTATCCTGTTCAATATGTCCATGGATATCATTCATCTCTAAAATATTGACCCATACAGTTTCTACCACTTGAGAGCTGCATCCAGCAATCATTAGAACAAGGAATATTAATAATAAAATAACCTTCTTTTTCATCGCCTTCTATGACACTAAGGAAGATACACCCTTAGATGTCAAAACCTCACCTACCCCATTTACTTCTTTTTCTATCACATCATATAAAAGCTCATCGATGGCTTCATTTTCTCTTTGAAAGCGTACATCTATATTTAAGCCCTTTAAGGTTTTAAAGCATTTCGCATAGAGCTTTCGATGATTCATCTTGATATTGGTTGGAAGGCCATACGCCTTAAAGGTCTCGTCCATAAATCCATAGATGTACTCTGGAAGCTGCTGGGGTGTACAAGGGATAACCTGATAGGTATAGGTATCCTTCTGCTCATAATAGGCAAGCAAAATGCTTGGATAGGGCTCCTTTCTTTCCTTGTCTATCGGTAAATAGCATTGTGCAATCTGACAGGTATCATCTACATAGGTAGAATCTTGAAATTCCTTGATAAATTCTCCCTCTGCCTTTTTATATCTAGGGAAGGTTTCTAAATCCACCATTCTAGAATATCTTACCTCATATGTCATATGAGTAGTGTCAAAGGCAGCAACCGTAATTCTTTCGTTCTTAGATGCCTCTAAAATATCTTGAAGCTCATTCTTAAGTAAGCTCATCAAATAATATACATAAGTTAGACAATGGTCTAGCTCCTTTGAGCTTAAATAGGATAGCCCATAGCCCTCCTTAAAGGAATAGGGAATCAGATTATTTTCTGGCATTACTCGAAGCTCGTGCTTCTTCAAAAAAGCAACATCATCCCTAGTTAAATCCTTCTTTGTCACCATACAAAGTAAAATGGAATCCGTAAAAAAGTGATTGATGGAAAAGCCATTTTCTGTGGTATAGGCATCATGAAGATAGTTTAAGCCTGCATCATCTAGGAAAAACTGTAAACCAAAGGAATCATTGAATAACGTTTCTGATAAAAATACAATGCCCTTCGTTTTTTCATCCATTAGAAAAAATAAATCTCTAGAATTAAATTTTTCAAAATATTTATCGGAGATTAGCTTTTTTATCGCCTTTTTCATCTCCATATATCTTTGTTTATAGGTCATATCCTCACACTCCTTTAAGAATCAAATCGATAAATCACAATTCTTTTGATTCCATAGGTTTTATCCTTCCAAACCCTTAAATCCTGAAATTCCTGACAATATAAACTATTTTTTGCCATCTCAAAGACAACGATTCCATCCTCTGCTAAATGAGGATAAACCTGACTTAAAATCTCTTCTGTGTTAGACATAGAATAGGGGGGATCTAAAAAAATCATATCCATCTTCACCAGATTTTCCTCTAAAAATTTCAAATAATCCTGATTGTAAAATCTGGCATTTTGAATGCCAAGAGTCTTACAATTTTGTCTGCAGACCTCCAAAGCCTTGGGATGGATATCTACAAAGTGGAGTTCCTCAAAGCCTCTAGAGTAAGCCTCAATTCCCATCGCCCCACTACCAGCGAACAAATCTAAAGCTATTCCACCCTCAAAATAAGGGCCAATCATATTGAAAACAGCTTGTCTAACCTTATCCTGGGTTTCCCTGGTTGTATCTAGATTTGTCATTTTAATTTCGCGATGACGAAGCTTTCCTGCTACTACACGCATAGGATTCCCTCCTTGTATATTACTTGCTGGACATAGTCTTTGCCAGCTGATAGGTTAATTTTTTCCCATTCCAGCGCTTTTTATTCAATTCCTTAAAAAAGCGTAACGCCTGCTCATTGACTTCTAAATAGGTCTTATTCTTTTGAATCAGAATTTTACCAAAGTGTTCTCTATGAACCTTTAGTTCATCGTGCAAATAATTGACTAGCTGATTGGGACGAATCCCATCTGCTGAGCCAACATTCAACCATACATAAACGAATGCAGTATTGCTCTTCCCTTTAGAAACAGGCTTTCCTGTCCGACCTTTACTCTTTGGACTAACAGCATCAATTGGAGCATATTCCCTATCCTCCTTCGCATCTAGCAACTCTAATAAACGAATGATAATAGGCGTAGGATTCGTAGTAGCCTTGGATAACTGGATGAGGAGATTATCATAGGTATGATTAGAGGATGCCTCCTCTAAATTTTCTAAAATCAAATTGCACAGTGCCTTTTGATTTCTTAGCTTAATTTGCTTTGCAGAAGGAATTTCTGCGCGAATCATCTTAGACTTTGTAAATTCCTCTAGCTCTAGAATATGGTTATTTTGCCGAGTGGTAGCAAACGTGATTGCCATACCTGTCTTTCCTGCTCGACCAGTTCTTCCAATTCGATGGACATAAATTTCGTTTTCTAAGGGAAGGTCAAAATTGAGGATTGCCTCTACCCCTTCTACATCAATTCCTCTTGCTGCAACATCGGTAGCAATCAAAATTTCGACAGACTGTAAACGAAAGGCCTGCATTACCCGATCCCGGCTATTCTGCTTCAAATCTCCATGCAATCCATCCGCCTTAAAGCGGTTTTCCTGTAAAAAAAGCACAAGCTCATCCACCATAGCCTTCGTATTTGCAAAAATCATAGCACTTTTAA
The DNA here is from genome assembly GCA_900540705.1 of uncultured Mollicutes bacterium. Classification (GTDB taxonomy): domain Bacteria; phylum Bacillota_I; class Bacilli_A; order Acholeplasmatales; family Anaeroplasmataceae; genus Pelethenecus. Next base: position 14,387 of record UQGR01000033.1, on the reverse strand, counting down.
ATTGATAAAAATCTAAGACACGTAGCAGCAAATCCTTCTTTTGTTCCTTTTTTACAAAGTACAGCTGCTGAGCAATCTTTTCTACGGTCAACGTCTTATTTTCTATTTTTACCATCTGAGGATTTTGCATATACTTTTGACTCAGTTTCTTTATAAAGGGGGGGTAACGTAGCTGAAAACAAGGCCGTCTGACGGGAGTCTGGAACTTTACTCAAAATAAATTCCATATCCTCTTGAAAGCCCATTTTAAGCATTTCATCTGCTTCATCTAACACAAGATATTTCACAGCCCCAAAGCTTAAGGTCCCCCTGTTCAAATGGTCAATGATTCTTCCTGGAGTTCCTATAATTACACTTGGCTTGTTTCTAAGCTCCTTAAACTGCTTTTCATAGGATTCCCCACCATAAATTGTAGCTGTCTTAACCTTTAAATTCTTAGCAAGCTTTTGAATCTCTACGCTTACCTGCAAGGAAAGCTCTCTTGTTGGACACATCACTAGAGCCTGAACCTGCTTATTCGTCATATCGAGCTGTTCTAACAGAGGAATTGCATAGGCAAAGGTCTTCCCTGTTCCTGTTTGAGCCTGTCCGATTACATCTAGTCCCTCCATCAAGAGAGGGATTGCCTCCTCTTGAATTTGAGTTGGCTCACTTATCTCATTATCAATCAACGCTTGAATTATTTTAGCGTTTAACTTCATTTCTTCAAACTTATTCATAAATACACTCCATTAATTTTTATATTATATCAAATTGTACAAAACTTTACAATGTTAATTCCGTTCTAAAAAAATAAACGGTGGAAAATCCACCGTTTTCATACAAGGATAGCCAGGAAGGTCGAGAAGACTATATCTTCTACCATTTGAATCCTCTCTTAGTAACATTTAGGGTTCTAGATCAATACAAGATTAAGAACGCATCACCTGTTTCCTCTCAGATTCTATTTCTATTCATTTGAGCTTCGCGGCCATCTTCCTAGCAATTTAACTATATCATATTTTTTAGAAAAAGTAAACAGGAAAACCTATGGAAATATCTTCCATTTTTTTACGTTTTTCTTCTATTGCTGGATGAAGGATAACCCCAAGGACATGACAGCACAAAGAATCAACAATACACCAACTAAGGTCATAAAGTTATCTCCTTTTGTATCTCCAGAATAGCTCTTTTTCGTTAGTTTTGGCAAAAGTATCGCAATTATACCAATCATAGCTAAAATGATAGGGACTGCAAAATGTAAGCTAAAGAAGGACATCGTTTGATTAGTACTTTCAATAAAATACAAAACTGCAAGTCCAACAACTACAGCAACGGCTACATAGACAATGATTCGAAAGGCTAAAAATATTCCTTTTTTATGGGCAGCATTCATACTGCTTGGATTGTTCTTCTTCATACCTTTGATCCTCCAATTCCTTCTTAATCATACCATAGACCACCTAATTATTCAAGAAATCTACCATTTTCTGAAGGACTTCCTGATCTAATTGGCCCATTTTATGATAAGAAATTTCCTTCCGAAAGGCTTCCTGCTGGTCCTTAGGAAGCTCCCTTAGCTCTTTCATCACCTGATTCGCATACTCAATTGCCTCAATGGAGTAATCAGGATTGTGATGCTTTCCATCCACAATCAGGTATTCTACCTTTGGGTTATGAATTTTCTTTTGTAGGTAGCCTGTATTCAAGGCATATTTAACCATAGTATCATCCATAGAATGAATGAGGAGGGTTCTTACCTGCGTTTTAGCTAAGACCTTTTTCGCATGAACTAAGCTATAAGCTCCACATTTCATAAAATCAATTAAAATCAGGAAGGGAATCAATATATATAATCCCTTTGGAAGTAAGGAGACTAAAGCCCTTCGAACGCTTAAGAAGCCCGCTAAGGATATAATCGCCTCAATATCTGAATGATATTTGGCAATACTGTTGGCAGCAAAACCACCCCAGGAATGCCCTACCACATATATTTTTTCCTTTGGATAATTGTTTTTTGCGTAGGTGACAGCACTTTTTAGGCAAGCCAAACTATTTCCTAAGCCTTTTATATTTTTTCCAGCAGATAGCTCTGTACCATAATTGTCAAAGCCTATAACCTGATATCCCGCTTTAGCGAAAGCCTCTATTTCCTGTAGATAGGCCTTGTGAGAGCCCCACATCCCATGGGAAAAGACAATTATACCTTTATACCTTTCAAAGGGATAGCTATATAGAAAGCCATGCAAATATTTTCCCTTATGAAGAAACTTAATTGCTAAAGCATCAAAATTATCATATTCTTCCTTTGTATAGTATTTGACTATACCATCTGGTTCCCAGCGCTTTCCAAAAACACGATAGTGAATAAGGAAGGCAAAGAGAAATAATATAATCATAAGAATTCCAATTGCTCCCAGAATAATACCAACTAACATAAACACCTCTTTATTGATTCAACTGATAAATTTTTAATAGACCATATAGAGTAAGATTTTCACAAGGAATAATCTCATTCTTACATAAGGGAACAATCAAGCTAGATAGCCCTCCAGTCGCATAGACCTTCGCATTTGGACAATTTTGTTCCTCCCGAATCCTTTCAATCATTCCATCGACCTGGGAAGCTGCCCCAAAAATCACACCAGATTGGATACAGTTCACCGTAGAGGTTCCAATTACCTTTTTTGGACAAACTAGCTCTACACTTGGCAAAAGAGCTGCATTCTTTACAAGAGCCTTCATAGAAACACTGACTCCAGGAGCGATGCTGACTCCATAGAAAACCTGATTCTTCATATAAATATATTTAGTGGCAGTACCCAAATCCACAATGATGGCCTCTTCTGCCATAGCCTTCACACCAGCCACATCACAAATAATGTCCGAACCAACGGTCTTTGGGTCATCTACCTTGAGCTGAACTCCCGTCTTAATCCCTGGACCTAGAATCAATGGTTCCTTTTTGGTTAGCTTTAAAAAAGCTTTTTTTAAAGCACTCGTCACTACAGGCACTACAGAGGAAATAATGATATTCTCCACAGGATAATGCTCTAAAATAGGCTTAACCATAAAATAGTATTCATCTGAGGTCTTATCTAAAAGTGTCTTTAACCGATAAGTCTCCAAAATTTTTTCTTCTCTTGCAAAGCCAAAAACTATATTTGAATTTCCAATATCTACTAATAATATCATACCTATTTCTCCTACATAAAAAGGAGGTATTTCTCCTCCTTGCCTATCTTTATTCTGTTACAAGCTGAGCTTTTTCTTCTAATTCTTTTTCGTTGTAGATTGCACCTGCATTAAAGTTTGCACCTATATGGAAATTTCTAGATACTACTCTTACAATATAGGTTACTGAAGGAGATAGAATAGAATTTACGGCAAACTCAATTAAGAAGTTCGTTCCTATCATCGTTAGGAACAAAAATCCTACTGCATTAGATCCACCTGCCCATGCCTCTAGGGTGGACATAAAGAACGCCATACAACCAACCGCAAATAACCCAGTATTGACAATTGGTGCTGCAATAGTGGCAATGATAACAGCTACAGATAAATTTTTCTTATACAGAGCCTGGAAGATAAATCCAGAGACTAATCCAGCGGCACCCGTTTTAATTAGACATAGCACGACGGTGGCAAAAGGATTAACTGCTAAGAATGCAGCTGTAGATGGAGCCGATAAAATGATAGCTCCCATAAGTGCACCAAGAAATGCACCAGCCCAAGGGCCATACAATATAGCACCAATTACAAGCGGTATCAGGGCTAATGTGATACTCACAGGTCCGAATGTAATGTAGTTTGCAATCACCTGTAATACTGCTGTAATCGCAGCCAGGCTAGCAATACCAACCATTCTTTGAATTTTTTTACTGTTTTTCATTATTTTTTTCCTTTCTTTTTAGGCCTTTTCCAAGGTCCCATAAGCATTACTATTATAATCCCTATCCATAGTTTTTGCAAGAAAAAGAAAAATAATTGATTTTTTTAAATATAGCTAGTTTACATGAATGGAATCCTGAGGCTCATCATCTACTAATGGAATGGCGATATCCTCATCAGATGGCATTTCTAGTGGTTCAGCAGGAGCTTCCTCCTCTTTCTCTTCTTTTTCCACCATTCGACTCTTAGCGATGGAAAGTCTATAGCGGTTATAGCCAATTCCTCCTTCAATGACAAGTCCTAAGGAGCAAGCTAAGGCTAATATTGCAAACACCCAAGCGATAGTTCTTCCCTCGAAGGCAATTGCACAGATGATACAGGAGGCTGCAATCAACAAAATATGAACCCAAAACTGAAGGGTACTCGTTTCTTCTTTAAATAAGACCGTGCACATGAAATAAGATACAATTCTAGTAAAGAAAAAGAAAGCAATAAGGTAGCGGTAATTGGCATAAATGAAATCCGCAAAGCTGGAATCACCATCTCCCATTTTCGCTACTGCTCCACAAATCATCAAAACCGCTAAGGCGACATGAATTGCTACCTCTACTACACAGGTAATTCTTGCCTGACTCCCCTTTAGAGTACGCATCAGAGGAATAAACCGAATCCCTGAAAATATTCCTGCCGCAGCTCCTGTAAACATCAGCACGATAAAGGTGGCAAGCTTCTCTCCTGTATTAATATCGACAATCAACCATACTCCAAGAGCTATCAATAACGCTGCCCCAATAATTTTAAGCCAAAAGCTATACGTCTTCACTGGATTCTTCATATCTATTCCTCCTTAAATTCTTTTTTGATTATACCGCAATAAAACCGTTTGCACAAGAGAATCCTCTTCACATTCCTACCAATTTATGGTATAATTTTTTTAAATTTTAGGAAGAGGAGTGATTCCCATGAATTTCATTTTTATATCGCCTGCCTTTCCAACAAACTATTACAATTTCTGCGACAGACTACGGAAAAATGGAGTGACCGTATTAGGAATTGGAGATACCCCCTACCCAGAGCTAAAAGCCTGTGTAAAGGAAGCATTGACAGAATATTATCGAGTAAATTCCCTAGAATCCTATGATGAGGTATATCGGGCAGTTGCCTTCTTCGCCTTTAAGTATGGTAAGATTGATTTTTTAGAATCCAACAATGAGTACTGGCTAAGACAGGATGCTAGACTTAGAACGGATTTCAATATAAACGGAGCTAAGCTAGATGACGTTCTTGCCTTCACCTCCAAATCCTTGATGAAGGACTACTACATTCAAGCAGGAATTCCTGTGGCAAGATATGTCTTCTGCAAATCTTTTGAACAAGATCTAAAATTTATTGAGGAGGTTGGCTACCCAGTCGTCGTAAAGCCAAATGTCGGAGTGGGAGCGGCTGCTACCTATAAAATCAAATGCGAGGAAGACCTCAAAAGCTTCTACAAGGGTGGCTTCCAGGTTCCTTATATTATGGAAGAGTTTATTGAAGGAAATATAACCTCCTTTGACGGAATCTGTGATTCTAACAGCAATGTAGTCTTCTGCGATAACGAGATTTTTCCACCTTCCATTATGGATATTGTAAATGAAAACCTAGAGGTAAGCTATTATGTAAATAAGGAGGTCCCAACGGATATCTATGAGGCTGGCTGTAAGGTGCTAAAAGCCTTCCATATTCGCTCTAGATACTTCCATTTGGAATTTTTCCGCCTAACCAAGGATAAGCATGGATTAGGAAAGGCTGGGGATATTGTAGCGTTAGAGGTGAATATGCGGCCACCTGGAGGATGTACTCCAGATCTTATCAATTTCGCCCAATCTGTAGATACCTATCAAATCTATGCAGATGTGATGTGCTATGATAAGGTAGTAAATGTAGATTTAACTCATCCTAAATACTACTGCTGTTACGTTGCAAGACGAGACCGTCTAGCCTATAAATATACCTATAACCAAATCAAAGCGATGTATCCTGCTCAAATTAAAATGCATGAACGAATGAGCGATGCTTTAGCAGACGCCTTAGGAAATGAGTATTTCTCTGCAAAATTTGAAACGGTAGATGAGGTTGAAAAATTTAAAAATATTGTGTTAGAAAAAGCATAAAAAATCACCCCAGGGTGATTTTTTTTAATGAATTAATAAGCTAAAAAACGAATATCTGCATAGACGCACAAATTAATATGATGATAAACAAGCTAAAGGCTGATAGGGTACTCGTCCAAACTACAATCTGTCCAGCCAGTTCTTCATCCTGTCCCATCTGGGCTGCCATTGGAGCACTAGATACCGCAATTGGGGATGCGAATAAAGCAATTAAAATGGCAAACTGAGTAGAGCCTTTAAATCCAAGGAAATAAGCAATTATTAAAAATAATGTAGGAGCTATCACTAGTCTTAAGGCTACTGCTACCGTAATTTGTCGCCATAAGGCTTTAACTGCCTTAAACTCAAATCTTCCACCTAAAACGATTAATGCAAGAGGCGTTGCCATCTTCCCTAAGGTGGAAATTGTATCTGGGATGAATTTTAAATACTCATTTAAAAACCCTGCTACATCGTTTCCAGGAACTGAATTAATTCCCATCGTAATACCACATACAACTAATCCACAGAAGACACCTAAAATTAGAGGATTTGTAACAATCTTAAAAAGAATATTTTTGACAGATATTTTTTGTCCTTCCTCATGATCATAAATACTTAAGGCAACTACCGCCAATATATTGAAAAGAGGAACACTAACAGCCGCCACAACAGAGGCTTCTGCTCCTGCAACTGCTCCTCCTAATGCGGTAGCAAGAGGGATGCCGATAATGGCATAGTTAGAACGAAAGGCAGCTTGAAGAACAACGCCCTTCTGCTTCCGATTGGGAATGAAGATGACTACTATCATTCCAATTAAGAATAATACTATAATGGCTAAGGCAGCATAGCCGACAAATGCCCAATTGATTTGGGTCAAATCTGCCAAATATAAATTACTAAAAAGTAAGATGGGAATTAATACCTTAAAGACAAGCTTGTTGGCTTCAGTCAAAAAGGTATCCGAAAAGAAATGAAGTCTTTTTAATCCATAGCCTAATAAAATTGGAAGTATAATAGGTAAGATGGCATTTAAAGTAAACAATAAATTTTCCATTGCCTATTCTTCCTCATCTGAGCTACTTTTTACGATTACTGTATCTCCGATAACCCCGTTGAAGGTCACATTGTTTGTCATTATATTTTCCACATTAAAACAGCATAAGCCTGCATTTTTAATCTTAAAATTATGCTCAATCATAACAGGAGATCCTTCTTCTGCTTCTGGGTCAAACTCAAAGGAAACATTTTCAAATTCCAAACCCTTAATTTTTTCCTCTGGTAATCCTAAGAATACACCTGCTGCATAAGCGACCCCAGTACATTTCATATTACTGAATTTAAAATGTCCTAGGATTGGCGTTAGTTCTGTAACCTCCTGAGGCTTAGGCGTCCAAACATATTCCTCGTGCCCACCTGCAGGTCCCATATTATAGAACATATTTATGACAAAAGGCGTCTTTACATTTTCCATTAAAATATTATCAAAGACAACATCATCAATCATACCAATTCTGCCTCGACCACGTCTTGTCTTAATCCGTAATCCTCGATCTGTATTTTTAAAGATACATCGTTCCACGCGTATGGTATCAATACCTCCAGAGGATTCACTTCCAAAGACAACTCCTCCATGTCCATGCTCCATAAAATTATTGCGAATTACAATATTAGAGGAAGGTCGTTTATATTCCTTAGCCAGCTCATAGGTTCCAGATTTAATTGCAATACAATCATCACCCACACTAAAGTAGCAGCCTGCAATCAAGCAGTTCTTACAGCAGTCAGGATCTAAGCCATCCGTTGTAGGCATTGTAATATCGTTTTCTATTCTTAAATTTAAAAATTTCAAATTATCTGAAAAGAATGGATGGATATTCCAAGAAGGGGTATTATGAATATATATACCGATAACCTCAACATTAGAACAGTCCTTAAAATACATACCGAAGCCACGCCATGCTATCTTTTTAACTCTGTGGTTGGCATACCAATCCCCTAATGTTGCCTGCTCATCAATTTCTCCAGCACCTGCAAGAACTAAGTTCTTACAGCCAATGGCTGTAATACTGGAGGCAAAACCATCTACTAGACTACCCTCCCAGGTTCCAAAGGAATATTCTCCCACCTTTCCAGGTAAGACTGGATAATCCATGCGATCATATTTTGCAATAATTTTCGCATTCTTTTCTAAATAAAATAGCATGTCCGATTTTAAAAAGATAGAGCTTATTAAATAAACTCCTTCTGGGATGTAGACACATCCGTTTTTAGGACAACACGAAATAGCTGCTTGAATTTTAGCTGTGTCATCGTGAATTCCATCTCCTATGGCATGAAAATCCTTGATATTTAAGCAGACAGCCTCTTCCTTTGTACGGAAGGAAATTTCTCTGTCTAATGCCTTTACAACATACTCCGTATTTGGAGTCAAATCATAAATGGTAAATACATTCCGAGTTTCCTTACATACCCAGACCGCATCCAAATAGACATCGAATTCTCTTGCTGCATAATAAGGAGAATCATTCTTGACCTCTAAAGTTATTGTTCTTGATGTTACTGATAAAATATCCATTTTCTTGTACCTCGTCTAAATAAGTATATCATAAAATGATTGCTTTAAAAAGTAGGAATATAAAATGTATATCCCTACTTATTTAATTGCAATACGTTTATATGCTTCTACACCAGTATCTAAAATGTTCATATCAAAATCAAAATTGTCGGTATGAAGCAAATGTGCATCTCCAATTCCTAAAAGCAGAAACATAGATTTATACCTTCTAGTATAGCATCCAAAATCCTCTGCCTGTAAAAATGGCTCTGCAAGTGATTCTAAGGATAAGGTTTCTCTATATTCATCGATAAGTTCTTTTGAATTTATAACACTTTTATATAAATCATTGGCCTGTAAAAGAATTTTTACCTTATACAAATCTTCAAATTTCTGGATAAGCTCAAGTAAAATATTCTTCATTTTGACAAAGACATCGTCTGTATAGCAGCGCATCGTTCCCTCAAGTCTCGCATAATCCGCAACTGCATTTCTCACACCACCAGCCTTAAGCGTTCCAAAGGAAAGAAGGTGTGACTCGGTGAGATTGGAAAATACTTCATAGCATTCTCTGATAAATTCTGTAGAAATCCTTAAGGCATCTATTCCCTCTTGGCGGTTTGCTGCATGGGCACTCTTTCCAAAAAACTCAACATTTACTTCACTTGAGGAGGCCAGCATTGCAGCTGGCATAGTGTAAAGTTGATTTGTTTTTAGCATCGGCCATAGATGAATCCCATACATTTCCTCTACCTGCAATTGTTCTAAAATTCCAGAGGATAAAATATCTAAGGCTCCAGCTCCTTCTTCCTCAGAAGGCTGGAATAAGCAAACAATATTTTTATGGAGCACGCTTTTATGCTCACAGGCCCACGCTATAAAGCCTAGTAGCATCGCCATATGCCCATCATGCCCACATGCATGCATAACTCCAGGATGCCTTGAGGTATAGGCTACTTCTGTTTTCTCTAGAATTTTAAGACCATCCATGTCAGCTCTAAAGCAGATGGTCTTCTTTCTTCCAGCATCAATATAAGCTACTACTCCCGTAGGTGTAGGTTCATATACCGTACAAGAATAAGCCCTTAAAAATTTCATAATATAATCCTTTGTTTTTACCTCACATCTTCCAAGCTCAGGGATTTGATGTAAGTCCATACGAATCCTTTTAATATCCATATATTATGCCATTAATTCTTTATATAGAGATTTCAGGGTGTCTTCATAATCCTCTTGAGCAACACCGATAATGATATTAAGCTCGGAAGGTCCCTGAGCCAAAAGCTTAATATTTATTTTTTTCTGACCAAGTGTCTGGAATATTGTTCCACAGATTCCACTTCTTTTGGCCATATTTCTACCTACAATAGCAACCAAGGCGATATCGTCATCTAAGGTTACCTCAGCCCCTAATTCTTTTTTAAGCTCTGTGATGATCTCATATTGGCATTTCTCTACACTCTCACTAGAGACAACCACAGAAAAAGAATCAATTCCTGAAGGAATATGCTCGATAGAAATATGAAATTTCTCAAAAATCGTCAATGCCTTCCTTAAAAAGCCAACCTCATTTGACATATGATCCTTAGAGATATTAAAGGAAACAAACTCCTTCTTTCCTGCAAGACCTGTAATCAAATCAGATTTATCCTCACAGATATTTTTAATTAAGGTTCCCGGATTTTCTGGATCATTTGTATTTTTCAAATTGATGGGAATATTCAAGCTTTGTACAGGAAAGACCGTTTCCTCATGTAAAACATTTGCCCCCATATAGGATAGCTCTCTAAGCTCAGCATAGGTGATTTCCTTGATGGCTTTAGGATGATCAATGATTCTAGGATCCGCAGCCAAAATACCTGGAACATCTGTCCAATTTTCATATAAAGAAACATTTAAGCATTTGGCAAGAATAGATCCTGTAACATCTGAACCACCTCTGCTCAACAGCTTAACACTGCCATTTGGATAAGAACCATAAAAGCCTGGAACCACGATAATTCCATAGGTAGAAAAGGCAAGCTTCACATTTTTTTCTGTCAGGCTATAATTAACCTTACCATCATAATTAAAGCAAATTAAATCCTTCGCATCAACAAAATGATATTTTAAATAATCACTCATTAGCTTTGCCGTAAGATATTCTCCTCTAGAAACAAGATAATCCTCGGAAATGGATTTATGAAGCTCCTGTCTTAAGGAATCTAAATCCTCTTCAATCGCATAGGATAAACCAAGTTCCTGCTTCACCTCAACAAAGCGCTGATAAATCATCTGCCAGATATCCTCATAAGGCACACCAAACTTTAAATGAGCATGCAATATATATAATAAATCTGTTATTTTCGTATCTGATGCATCTCTTTTTCCTAAAGCAGACACAACGACAATTTTTCTTTTCGCATCAGATTCAACAATTTTTTTAACTTTAGCAAACTGGGTAGCACATGATAATGATGAACCACCAAACTTTGTCACTACTAACATATACTCCCTCCTAATATTCAAGCCCTATAAGCTTCATCATAATCTGAACGGCATTGGTTGCTGCACCTTTTCTGACCTGATCACCACAACACCAAAGACTCATTCCATTTTCATGAATTAGACATCTTCTAATTCTTCCTACATAGACCAAATCCTGGTCTGAGGTGACAATCGGCATTGGGTACAAGCCCTCTTCCTTAGAGTCATAGAGCTTACAGCCTTTAGTTGAAGCAATTGCCTCTCTTACTGCTTCAAGCTCTAGTCTATCCTCAGTTACAAGGGTAATAGAAATCGAATGAGAACGAACAACAGGTACCCGAACACAGGTACAGGTGACTGCAAGATTAGGAGCATGAAGAATTTTTCTTCCCTCATTCTGCATCTTCATTTCCTCAGTTGTATAGCCATTTTCTAAAAAGGTCCCAATTTGAGGAATCACATTTTCCACGATTTGATGAGGAAAAACCTGCTTCTGCAAGGCCTCATTTCTACAAAGAGCCTTCATTTGGTCTCTCAATTCCATTGGACCTCCTACCCCAGCTCCACTCGTTGCTTGATAGGTGGATACGACCATTGATTTTATTTTGGAAAGCTTGTAAATACCTTGCACTGCTACTAAGGCAATGATGGTAGAACAGTTTGGATTAGCAATGATTCCCTGATGCTGAAACGCATCCTCTGGGTTGATTTCAGGAACCACCAAAGGAACCTCAGGATTCATTCGGAAGGCACTGGAATTGTCTATAAAGACGGCCTTGGCCTCAAGAATGCTTGATGCAAATTCCTTAGCAATCGCATTAGAAGCTGCCCCTAATACAAAATCCAAACCTGTAAAGGAGGAATACTTAGCCTCCTCTACTACATAGGGTTTTCCCTGAAACTCTATTATTTTTCCTACACTACGCTTACTTGCTAGAAGCTTTAAGTTATCTATAGGAAAATTGTATTCTTCTAAAATTTTAAGCATCTCTCTGCCTACAGCACCAGTTGCACCTAAAATTCCTACATTGTACTTTTTCATAAATCTTACTCCTTATCCATGCATCAAAAGCCCCAAAATATGAGCCGTTCAATATTATTTAATGCACGTCTATTTTTTTTGACCATTACAAAGACCTTAGTGCGGCAATTAAACCCGTTTTTGCACTCGTCTTTTCATCCTTCATCTTTAAAATTCTTGCTGGAACGCCACCAACTACCGCATTGGCTGGAACATCCTCTATCACAACAGATCCAGCTGCCACAACAGCACCAGCACCAATCTGCACGCCTTCAATGACTACTGCATTCGCTCCAATGAGAACATCATCCTCTACAACGACTGGCTTGCTGGAGGCTGGCTCAACAACGCCAGCTAAAACAGCTCCCGCTCCAATATGGCAGTTTGCTCCAACGATGGCTCTTCCTCCAAGGACAGCTCCCATATCAATCATTGTATTTCTACCAACCATGGCACCTATATTTAAAATGGCTCCCATCATAATTACAGCATTATCGCCAATCTCTACACAATCTCTCAATATGGCACCTGGTTCAATTCTAGCCTTTATATTTTTGATATCTAAAAGAGGAATTGCAGAATTACGACAATCTACCTCTATTTGACTTTCTAATATCTTTTCCTTTTGTTCTTCTAAAAACCGGGAATATTCCTCATAATCTCCAAAAAGAACATATAAATCCTTTGTCCCAAAAACCTTTAAGCTATAGGTAGAAAAATCTAGTTCCTCCTTACATCTTAAATAGTATTTTCCAGGAGTTCTCTTTTTAGAGGTATGAATCCTTTCAATGATCTCCTTAGCATCCATTCTTTTTTCCTCCAAACAATACATCCTCCATAGTATAAAGACCAACTGGTTGCAGGACTAAAAAATGAGCTGCCTTTAAGGCACCTACCGCAAAAATCTTCTTAGATTGAGCCTGATGGCGAATGGATAATACCTCGTCCTCTCCACAATACAGAACCTCATGTTCTCCAACAATGGAACCACCACGAATGGAGTGAACCCCAATCTCGTTTGGCTTTCTTGGACTATAACCAACTCGATTGTAGTTTGCCTCAAAGCCAGTAGAGGCAATTGCACTATCTAACAGCATATTGGCTGTTCCACTTGGGGCGTCTACCTTATGATGATGGTGAGCCTCAAGAATTTCAATGTCAAAGTCATCCTTTAAAATAGGGGTAATTTCTTTGACTAATCGGTTCATCAATATCACGCCAAGAGAAAAATTTGCACTTCTTAAAACAGGAACATGCTTCGCTAAATCCTTTATTTTCAGGTTTTGTTCCTCTGTATAGCCCGTTGTTGCAAAGACAACAGGCTTTTTATATTTCTTAGCAAATTCGATAATCATATCCAAATTCGCTGGATTCGAAAAGTCCACAATACAGTCAAAGCATTTATCTGTTTCCTCTAAAGTTTTATATTCACATTCCAACGCTACTGGATACGCAAGCTCATGCTTTGCCAAATCACAAACCAGCTTGCCCATAGCTCCATAACCTACCACACAAAGTTTCATTAGAATATCAGCTCCTTATCCTTCTCATATATTGAAATCATCCTTTGATACAGGGCGTCAGACATCTCATATAATGGCATCCGGTACCCCCCAACCTCAAAGCCCATATAGTTCATTAGAGCCTTCACTGGGATTGGATTTGTCTCAAAGAATAAAGCCTGGGTTATCGGGAGTAAAGCCTTTTGAATCTGCCAAGCCTTAGAAAATTCTTCTTTTAGACAATCGTCACATAATGTATGAGTTTGAATAGGACATACATTTGCTAAAACTGAAATTACACCCTTTGCCCCGATAGACATCAAAGGAACAATACAATCATCATTGCCAGATAGCATAATAAAGTCTTCACTCAAAAAGCTTGCAACCATAGATGCATAGCTAATATTTCCAGAGGCCTCTTTAATTCCACAGATATTTGGATGCTTGGATAAAACCTCTATTGCTGAAATAGGAATAGACATTCCTGTACGAGAAGGCACATTATAAAGAAGGATTGGACAGGAGGCACTATCAGCAATCATTTCAAAATGGTGTATTAAACCAGCCTCATTTGTCTTATTATAATAGGGCGTAATAATTAGCAGATAATCTGCCCCAAGCTCTGAGTAAAGCTTAGACTGCCTTACCGCCTTAGCCGTTTCATTAGAGCCCGCACCTACAATTACAGGAACTCTTTTACGAACTACCTTTAAGGAAAAACGGACAATTTCCTCTTCCTCCTCAAAGGACAATGTAGAGGCTTCTCCTGTGGACTTGGCGCAATTTCCACATTGCGGCCAGGTCTTTGACCTCATTTACAACCCAAGCCGGACCCGGTT
>UQGR01000032.1 GCA_900540705.1 uncultured Mollicutes bacterium | reverse complement strand
AGAAGCCCTTATAGGGGAGCGTAAAAACCACACGTTTGACGTGTGGATTGTTATTCTTTAAAAATATAAATAGAAAAGGACCAGTTGCGTTCTAGTCCTTTTCCTTACAGAGTTTGTGATATTAATGTCACTTAAGTGACTCATATATTATATAGTTATTATTCTTCAAAATCAATACAATTTCTAAAAATCTTGTCAAAATTTAAAAAAAATAAATATAACTTTTCTTTTCGACATTTATCTTGTATAATCAAGTTAGGAGAAGAAAGGACAAAGGTATGAAGTTAAAAAAATTTTTAGGTGTTTTATTTTTGTGTCTAGTTGTGATAGGTGGATTTACCTCCTGTACAACAAAAGAGGAAGAGAAAAAGGATGATGAAGACCAGATAGAGCCAATTGATCCACCAAAGCCAACGACCTCTATTGAGGTTAAGTTTGATACAGATGGTGGTTCTGTAATTGAAACTGTCAAATTAAATGAGGCAGGAAAGGTCGCTAAGCCAGCTGATCCAACCAAAGAAAGCTGTGTATTTGCTGGATGGTATAGTGATGCTGCCAAGGTTTTTGTCTTTGACTTTAACACACAGATAATTTCTGCAAACACTACTCTGTATGCAAAATGGGAAAGAATCATCACTTGTGCTGAGGCAACGAAGCTTTGTGAGCCTGAGGGATATAAATCTACAGAACGGTTCTATATTCGTGGTACAGTAGATAAGATTACAAACCCTACCTATGGTGAAATGACCATTTCAGATGCTACGGGCTCCTTATATGTATATGGAACCTATAGTGCAGATGGGGCAGATAGATATAGTGAATTAGAGGATAAGCCTTATGCGGGAGACGAGGTATACCTTTACGGATTATTAGAGAATTATAATGGTACTGCTGAGCTGAAGAGTGCTTGGATTAAAGAAGTTGTTCATAAAAAGGTAGAATTTAATGAGGCAGATTACACTGCTGCCTCTGTTAAACAGGCTAGAGAGGCAGAAAAAGGAGCTAAGGTGAAGGTTACAGGTGTTGTCGCTAAAATCACCTATGCAAATGGTATGATTCCAAGTGGATTCTATTTGGTGGATTCTACAGAATCTATCTATGTATACGATTCTCAAATTACGCCTAGAGTTCAAATAGGAAATAAGATTACGATCGCTGCTGAAAAGGATTACTGGATTTTAGATACAGAACAGGCCAATGCTGCAAAGTTTGGATATGAGGGCTGTTGTCAGCTATCCTCTGCCTATCTTTTAGAAAATGACGAAAAAACCACAAATGCTTTTGATAAGAGCTGGATAAAGGAATCTACTGTGAAGGCTATTATGGATACCCCAGTTACTGAGAATATAACTACCACAATATTTAAGGTTAATGCGTTAGTCAAAAAGGTTCCTGGTGCTGGTTTTGTGAATTACTATATTGATGATATAGACGGAGTGACAGGCTCCTATGTTTATACCCAATGTAATGGTAAAGATTATGAGTGGCTAGATGAGTTTGATGGCAAGATTTGTACGGTTTATCTCTCAGCTATAAATGCAAAATCTAATGTGGCTGGCTGTTCCTGGAGATTATTCCCAATAGAAGTATTTGATGATGGCTATGTATTTGATTTAGAGGATTCCTCTGAATTTGCTGTCACATATTATGGAGTAGACCAGTTTGAAAAGAAATATAATAGTGATCCTTACTTAGAATTGATTACTAGTGTTTCTTCTGATTTATTAGGAATTCAAAACGTACAATTAGAATATAGCTCCAGTAACCCTGATGTTGTAAGCTTTGTTTTAGAAGGAGACAAGCTTTTCATGCATACGAATCAGGAGGGTACAGCGACAATAACCATAAAATCTAAGTATATGGACTATGCAGAATATTCTGTAACCCTTGACATAGAAGTAGTAGCTCTAGAGTTACCTGAAACAAAGACCATCAAGGAAGTGCTAGATATTGATCCATTGGCTGGGGCAGTGACTACGCCAAGCAGTACAGAAGTATATGTAAGAGGAATCGTAGGCCCTTCTTTAGTGAATAAAGTTGGCTTCTATTTGATTGATTCTACAGGTGCAATCGCCATTACGGTTAAGGAAGCAGAAACCTTAGAAAAGGTTTCCTTAGGAAATGAAGTTATCTTAAAGGGAAATAGAACACTTTTCGGTCATCAAAATGAAGAGGGAAAGGCGTATTGTTATGGCCAGTCTGTCATTTTAGATTGTGAGCTGATTGTAAACCTTTATGGAAAAAATGAGTACGATAAGACAACCTTCGATTCTACGAAAACTCTAGAAGAGTTAATGGCTCTGTCTATTGAAGAGGATTTCACAGCACAAGTTTTTGTTCTAGATGCTATGATTAAGGTGGTTGAGGAAAAGAACTATACAAACATTTATGTGGTATCTCCAACGAATACAGAAAAAGAATTGAGGTTATATTGTTCATCAGCTAGCCAATATAACTGGTTAAAGGCGTTTGATGGTGAAACAGTTAAGGTAGAATTGATGCTATGTAATTGGAATAAGAAGACCTATTATACAGGCTGTGTTCTTTCTGCAACGAACGAAGCAGGCGAGACAGTTTACAATACTTTAAATTTTAAGAAATAGTTTTCAATAAAAAACCTGATTTAGGTAAAAGCCCAAATCAGGTTTTATTTTCTATTGTAATAAGAGAATTTTCTTCATGAATAATCTCTAAGATAGATTTTAATTCTTCTAAATCCTCATATTGGTCTTCCTTCAAAAGCTCTAATGTTAAAGGCTCTTTTATAAAGGTTAGCACATCAATCAAAGCATCATAATTCAAACCATACATTTCATTAAAATGAGAAGCAAAATATGCTAAAAGTTTTTTCTTAGTATTAAAAATGGATAAATCAATTTCTAATGTTGTCATAGGAACCTCAGGATATAAAAGCTACTATAGTGGTCGTTCGTATAGAAGATTAGAAAATCAGAGGAATAGACAATGCGTCTCGCTCCTCGAGCTCCTCCTTTATAATCTATGTCACATTCCGTGAAGGTTCGTCCTGTTTTGGCTGGAAGAAGCCCTTCTCGGTTATAGAAAACATCTCCTCCAACACTGAGCTTATTTTGTTCCGTATAATCCTGCTTGTTAAATTGACTTTTAGTTCGGTAATTGTCTGGAAGTCTATGGAAGGAATAGATAAAGCTGCCAACCTCCTCCATACTTGTGTAATACCCACTTTGACTGATAGTGATATCTTCTAAAGTTATTGTCAAGACTGGCAATCCGTAGTTTTGAAAGATTTCTTCCCAGCTTGCGGTTAAGTAGGTATCCTTTGTAATCTCTGTATTAAAATCAAATAAAGTTTCATCCTCATACCATCCTAAAAAAGTTGAGTTCTCTTTAAATGGATTTGTCGGCTTTATTGCCTTTTGACCTGCTTCAACAATCTGCTCAGATACTATGCTACCACCCATGCTATCAAAGGATACGATAAAGCTTGGTGAGGAGGTTACTATTTTTTCTGTACAGCTAGTAAGACATATTAGGAAAAAGAGGTTTAAGAATATAAAAAGTTTTTTCATTGCATCAGCCTACTTCCTTGTTTAATAAAATTATAGCATAGGAAATACTGAAACGAAAGTTTATTTTAAAATAAAGTATGTAGAGCTACCCTAGCATCACATCAAGTACCATCATGATGACAAAGCCTATGCATATTCCTATATTACAAAGCTTTCCACTAGAGGAAGGAATGAGTTCATCTACTACCACAAAAATCATAGCTCCAGCAGCAAAGCTTAATAAGTATGGCATGGTAGGGTTGATATAATACATCAAAAGATAGGCAACAATACTGGCAATTGGCTCTACTACGCCTGATAAAAAGCCATGTAAAAATGCTTTGAATTTCGTTTTTTCAGGCACAAGGTTTAAGGAGATAATGCTCCCTTCAGGGATATTCTGTATTCCAATTCCTAAACTTAAGGCTAAGGCCGTAGTAGCGATAAAGACATCTCCAGTCATTGCAGCCGCAAAAGCCACACCTACGGATAATCCTTCCGGAATATTATGGATGATTACAGCTAGATTCAGCATATTTACACTTTTTTTCCTTTTTTGAATAAACATATCAAAAACCATTAGGCTAAGCATTCCTAAAATAAATCCTATTGCTGCAGGAATATAGCAGGTATAGGGATTATCACCAGAAAGCTCAATAGCTGGTATGATGAGACTCCAAATAGAAGCAGCTAGCATAACTCCTGCTGCGAAGCCCTGCAATAAATTTTTTATATTTTTATTAATCTCTTTTTTTAATAAAAAAACGAGCATTGCCCCTAATGTAGTACCAATTAATGGAATTAAAAATCCTAGAATTAAAATCTGCATTTTACCACCTAATATTATTTTTATGATTTCCCTAGGTAAATATTTGGGACAAATGAATATTTTTTCTAAAAAAGTATTAAAATGTAATTTTTTATGTTATAATGGCTAATGGATAAAAAGTGAAAGGTTGAGATTTATGGAGAAGATTACATATAAAAAATCATTTGCAGCAAAATTAATTTTATCACAGGAAACTATACCTCATTATCAGGCAATTAAGGATTTATGTGCAACACGTAAGAGAGTATCAACAAGACTAAGCTTCAGCAAGGAAACCATTTCTGTAGGCAGAGTAAAGGTGGCTGTTATTAAGCTTGCTGTTAAGCATTTATCTCTGCATTTGGCATTGGATCCAAAGGAGTATGAGGGAACAAAATATAGATTTAAGGATGTTTCTGATAAGAAGCAGGGACAAATTTATCCAATGGTGGTTTCAATTAAAAGTAATCGTGGATTAAAATACGCTTTAGAATTATTGGAGATTGCCCTATCTAAGGCAGGAGCTATTCAGCTTTGCCTTGCTGAGGATATAAATTATCAGGAGGTTTTCTATCCAAGAAGCTTTGATACACTTTTAGAGGAAGGATTAATTAAGAAATATGTTAAAACCTTGGCTGAGGGTGATGAAGTATTTGTAGAAGACGATTTAGAGGAAGAAGATGAGGTAGAAGAGGATGATGAAGAGGAAACTTCTACTGAGGTACTAGAAGTATGCAATGTCCACTTTACTGCAAAGCTAATGTATGAAGCAGTAGGCGCAGCAGGAGATTTATATATTGTAACAAGCTATGATCAATGGAATCCAGATAAAGCAGTGAGGATGCAAAGAAATGCAGATGACACCTTTACTGCAACAATGAGTTTTCCAAAGCATACGGCATTGGAGTTTAAGATATGTCGCAGCAAGAATTGGACAGACGTTGAAAAGGGTATTTGGAAGGAAGAAATCGTCAACCACAATTATATTTTGGTAGACAAGGATATTGCAGTTGAAGATTTGATTTATAATTTTAGACAAGAGTAATGAATAGGTCCATTTTGGACCTTTTATATTATAGAAAGGAGCACAGAATGCTAGGTAAACAGGTTCTGGTTCATGTTGACCGTCCTTTGGGAAGTATTCATCCCGAATGTAAAGATATAAGGTATCCTATCAATTATGGATATATTCCAAATACAATTTCACCTATAGATTCAGAGGAAATTGACGCCTATATTTTAGATTTGGATTATCCTATAGATAACTATGAAGGGCAGGTGATTGCCATCATCCATCGAGAAGCAGATGAGGATAAGCTTGTTGTGTCCAATCAAAGATTTTCAAAGGAAGAAATTTATAATAAGACCTACTTTATAGAACAATATTTTAATTCCCATATTGAAATGCTTACGACGACGAAGGAGGACTTGCTTTTTGACTTGAAGAGAAATGGAATCAAGCGGGAGGATACCCTTATGATACATTCAAGTCTGAAAAGCTTTGGAAATTGTAGAGGAGAAGATATTATTGCTGCCCTTCAGGAGACAGTAGATAAAGGCTTACTTATTTTTCCGACGCATACTTGGGCTACGATACGTGAGGATCATCAGGTATTTGAGGCTGAGCATACCCCTTCCTGTGTGGGAACTCTTACGAATATTGCTTTGAAAACAAATGGGTTTAAGCGTAGTCTTCATCCTACCCACTCCGTATGCGCCTATGGAGTAAACAAGGAAGCCTATTTAGATTTAGATTTACATAGCACAACACCTGTAAGTCCCCAAGGCTGTTTTGGAGCTTTGAAGGCGTATGATGCAAAAATCTTGTTTATGGGAGCACCTCTAACAAAGAATACCTTTATTCACAGCATAGAAGAGGAGTTTCAGGTGGAGGATAGGTTTACAGACCACATCTATCATTTCACCTCTAAAGGCTATGGTAGGACTATAGAGTATTATATGCCAAGGCATTACTCAACAAAAAATGCGCATTTAAGTGAGCATTATCATAAGCTATTGCCCCACCTTTTAAAACAAGGGATTGCCAAAAAGACCTATATTGGAAATAGTAAAACCTATATTGTAGATGCAAAAAAATGTTATCTTTATGTAAAAAAATTATTAGAAAAAAATATTCATTTGTTTGACGATTATGAAGATTATGAGGATTAGG
This sequence comes from uncultured Mollicutes bacterium, assembly GCA_900540705.1. Lineage (GTDB taxonomy): Bacteria > Bacillota_I > Bacilli_A > Acholeplasmatales > Anaeroplasmataceae > Pelethenecus. The sequence continues at coordinate 17,023 of UQGR01000032.1, read as the reverse complement.
ATATGAAAGTTATTAAAAAACAATATAACAGCAAAATGTGTATGATTTGTGGAATGGATAATGCTTTTGGAGTTCAAGGACAGTTTTATGAGATGGAAGACAATAGTGTGTGTGGACTTTTCATCTTTAAGGAGGAACATCAAAGCTACCCTGGTAGAGTTCATGGAGGAATGATTAGTGCTATGCTTGATGAGCTGGCTTGTCGAGCCTTTTGGATTATAGAGCCTAAGAAGTTAGCTGTGACCTTTGACCTTCAAACGAAATACCGGAAGCCTGTTCCTTATGGGGTTGAGTTAAAGGGAGTTGGCAGAATAACCAAGGCGACGAGTCGCTATTTTATTGCAGAATGTGAAATATTAAATGAAAATAATGAAATCTTGGCCAATGGGGAAATCAAATATTTGATTATACCTGATGAGCAGATTTGTGATTCCTCCTATGATGAAGAAATGGCGTATCTGATTGAAGATTCCATTCTGGATATTGCCCTATGAGATTAGATAAAATTTTATCCCATTTAGGGTATGGCTCTAGAAAAGAGGTCAAGGCCTTCATCCGTAAGGGTTATGTTTTAGTCAATGGTGTTCCTGTATATGATGATGACCTCAAGATCAATGAGAATGAGGATGAAATTGTTTGTTTAGGGGAAAGTATACACTATGAGAAGCTCCTCTATTTTATCTTAAACAAGCCTTCTGGGTATGTCAGTGCAACCTATGATCCAATAGAGCCAACGGTTATGGATTTTATTGTAGGTTATGAAAAAAGAGGATTGTTTCCTGTAGGGAGACTGGATAAGGATACTACTGGACTTTTATTGATTTCAAATGATGGAAAGTTAGCCCATCAACTATTATCTCCGAATCGTCATGTAGACAAGGTGTATGAGCTTACCTTTTCAGGAAAATTTGAGGAAAGCTTTTATCAGGAATTTCAAAAGGGAATCGTCTTAGAGGATGGCTATATATGCAAAAGTGCAAGCTTCAAGCTCCAAGGAGAGAACCATGGATTTATCACTATATCTGAGGGAAAGTACCATCAGGTAAAGCGAATGTTTCAGGCCTTAAATCTAGAGGTTTTGACGCTGAAGCGAGTTTCTTTTGGTGGATTATCCTTACCTAAAGATTTAAAAGAAGGACAATATCGCGAGCTTTCAAGAGAGGAGCTAGATATACTTTTTGCCAATTAAAATTCGACAATTCCTATTGACTTTTTAAAGAAAATATGGTTTTAATTAAGATAAATCTATGGATAAAGAGGTATTTCTATGAACTATGAAAAAACAAAAAAAGTTTTAAAGGATTTAGATTATATCGATGAGAGAAATATTGTATGCTTTTCTCTTGCCAATAAAACCGAATCCAATTATTATTTTTTCTTTTCTATCGCAACCAAAGAAAAACAGACCAATCTTCCAAAATGTATGCTGTTATCTTTAAAGGGCGATCAGCTGATTATTTCTGAGGCTAAATCCTCTGGAAAATTTAAGGCCTTTTTTGATAGTATCAGCTTAAAGGCTTTATCCTATGTAGGCAAGGAAGAGGGCGTATATGATACTCACCATTTTCATGTGCTGAATCCAGATGGAAGTCAAGGAGATTTTAAAATCAATACAGTCCATCCGGATGATACCTACTATGCTGGAAAGCTAGTGAAAACAATCCTAGAGTGGCAGAAGGATAATTTAAAAACGGAATAGAAAAAAGCCTTATAGGCTTTCCAAATTAAGAATTTTTGAAAAATAGCTCTATAATCTATAAAATTATAGGGCTTTTTCTTGTATTTGTCGTGCTTTTTTGATAAAATAGTTTAAAATGGGAAAAAAGATAGGTGGGAAAAATGATGGATTTTTTTGGTATGATGCCAGATAATTTTTTCTCTTTACTTTCATCTAAAAACAAGAGGATTTATTTAGCCTCTATCCTGCAGAGTTTTAAAACTTACGAAACAGGCTCTATACTAGGTATAGAGAAAAAAATTGTAGCGGATGATTTAGTAAATTTTTTAGATAATAGTTCTTATTTGTATGATATAGAGGATGAGGAAGATGAGGAGTCTAATCCTCAATCTAAAAGAGAGCTTGCAAATTATATTTTAAGAAGAATGGAAGAATGTGGCTGGATTTACATAGATGTTACCAATGATTATGAGGAAATATTGAATTTCTCTGATATGGCAATCATCATCTGTGAGGCTTTGATTAATGCCTATCCTAATGCTTTAGATTATGGCGAAGATGGAGAATCCTATGAGGTCTACGCAAATGAATATCAAGGATATATCTTTACCATTTATTCCTTACTGACCAATCCAGAGAATGTAGATTATGCAATGACCTTTGACCTAGTATATAATTATACGAAGCAGCTGATAAGAGCCTTGAGAAGACTAGATAGTCGGTTGAAGGAATACATCGGTAGCGTTGTTGAAACGTCTGAGATTAAGGATTTGATGGAACGTCTAATGACCTTTAAATCAGAAATTTATGATCGTAGCTATGTAAAGATGAAGACTTCTGATAATATTAACCGCTATCGTTTGACGATTGTATCTAAGTTAGAGGAACTAGAAGCCAATGAGTTTGCGATGAGCATGATTGTCAATGACTATAAGAGAAGATATGCCTCTTCTGATTTAGCAATTGCAAGAGCGAATAAAGCGATCGATGAAGTGATTGATGTGTTCAATTCCATTGATGGCTTTGTATCTGAAATTGATAATAAAAACAGAACCTATATCAACTCTACCATTGGTAAGATTAAATTCCTTTTGAGTGAAGATGACAATATCATTGGTAAGTTAAATTCAATTTTAAAATACATCAAAAATACAAATGAAAAGGGAAAGATAGATAAGTCTATGCGGCTTGTCGATACCTTGTACACCCTGAATCGTACTAAGGTATATTCCCAGGAAAATTCCTTATATACACCAAGAGGAAGCTATTCTCGAAACTATAACCAAATGCTAGATGAGCTAGGACTTGAGGGATTTGAGCTTACCGATGACTTTATGCAGCAATTCAAATCTGCTTATAATGAGGTTGAAATAAAGAATTTCTTAGAAGCCAATATGGTGGATGGCAAATTACTGGCAAGCCATATGATCCATTATGAGACAGAGGACTCTTTAGTATTGATGACGGTGTATTGTATTATGTATGCTTCTAACCTAGATTATGATATCACTATTTTTGACCGTGGAATCGAGCATAAGCGATATCGGTTGAAGGACTTTTTAATTGAGAGGAGAGGGTGACGATGTTAAATGCCTTTGAAACAATGAATACAACCCAACAAAACCAGTTTAGGGATACGGCGAACAAGCTGTTGGCAAATACCTTTCTTTGCCGGGATAAAAAGGATAATAAGGAAAGCTATTATTTTTTAATGAGCTATAAAGAGGTGTTTGATGAGTTTTTTGCAGTACTGGGATATGAAATTATTTTAGATTCTGCAACTGGCTCTGTGATGCTAGATGGGGCTACCCCTTCTAATACGCTAAAGCTAAAAAGAGATGAGTCTATCATCTTGTTGATCTTGCGTCTTTTATATCATGAAAAGGCAAAGGATACGTCCTTAAATGACAATATTGTGTGTGCAATTTCTGACATTCATACCAAATATGATTATTTGCAGATTAAAAGAAAGCTAAATAAAACAGATTTAGTTTCTGCCATTCGTTTATTGAGAAGATATAATTTAATTGAGGTTACTGGCGATGTAACATCCTCTGCCTGCAGAATCGTAATTTTACCAACGATTTTAATGGCGATTAAGAGTGAGGACGTAAATGAGGTTTATACCGCAATCATGAGAATTACACAAGAGGATGGTGACAGAGAATGAAAAAGCTAGTAAAAATTCGTTTGATTAACTGGCATTATCTTTCCAATGAAACAATCGAAATCGAGGGAAATACCTTACTTTCTGGGCCAAATGCTTCTGGTAAATCTACCATTATGGATGCAATCACCTATATTCTAACGGCAGGAGATACAATGTTTAACCTTGCAGCCAACGAAAAAGGAAAGCGTGATTTGCGTGGCTATGTGAAATGTAAGCTAGGTATGGATGATAAGGAATATTTGCGTAATGGTGATGTTTCTGGACATGTTGCCTTAGAGTTCTATGATGAGAAACAGGATATGCGATTTGCCGTTGGTGCAGTAATTGATGCCTTTGGTGAGCTCTTGCCTGTTAAAACCTTGTTTTACCGGACGTTTGAACCGATAAATGACTCTATGTTTGTATCTCCAGAACATCAAATCTATGGTACAGTGGAATTTAGAAAGCATAATCCAAATTTTGAATTCTTTTTGACAAAGAAGGAAGCGAAGCGAGGCTTTAGAACAGCCTTCGGTTCCATCAATGAGGATTTTTACCGCTTGATACCTAAGGCTCTGGCCTTTAAGCCAATTACGGATGTTAAGGAATTTATTTATCAAAATATTCTAGAAGAAAAAGAAATTGATGTATCTGCAATCAAGGACTCTATACGGTCTTATAAAGAGTTAGAAAATACTTTAAAGCTAATTAATAAAAAGATTAGTGATTTAAAGGAAATTGATGGAATTTATCAGGAATTAAGAGGGATTGAGGAGCGTAAAAATTACATTGAGTATTTGATGCACCTTTTTGACACGGAAGCGATTAAGACAGAAATCAATGATGCAAAGCGTCAAATTGAGAAGCAGGAAGCTTTGCGTGTAATGAAGGAGCAGGAAATCAACTCTATTGAACAGGAACTTCTTGCCTTAAATGAGCGGTCTCGTGACTTATATAATGCATTGAGCAATAATGATACCTTTAAGGCAGAGGAGTATATCAATCGCGAAATTTTAAAAACGCAAACGAACATTACTGCCCTAGAGGGAAATCAGCAAATGTTCTTGAAAAGAGCTTCAAATTATAAGGACGCCTTGAATACCTTAAGAAAGCTTTCTGATGATAAGCTATTCTCAGAGATGGCAAATCTGCCACTTGTTCAAATTAACTCTTTGGATGTGGAGGCCTCCAAGATTAAATTAAAGGATTATCAGTCTCGCTTGACGGTAGCACAGAATAAAATCAATCAAGAGCTAGGCTTCCTAGATAGCAAGAAAAGAGCTCTTGTAGCCCAAATCAATGAAATTTCTACAAATTTAAAGGGCTTAGATCAGAACCGTGTAAACTTCCCTACTCAGCTTTTACAGATTAGAGCTGAAATAGAAGAAGGCTTAAAAAGAATTTACAATTATGATATTCGAGTTCATATCTTCGCTGAAATTTGTGAAATTACGGATCAGACTTGGGCAGATACCATTGAGATTTTCTTAGGAAACCGTAGATTTAATATGATTGTTGAGCCTAGATATTTTGACCAGGCCCTACAGATTTTTTCTCGAATCAAGAATAAATATCGTTTATATGGCATAGGTCTTGTCAATACAAAGCAGATTAGCCAGTATAAGAAGTTTGAATCTAGATCCTTAGCTTCTATTATCGATAGTGAAAATCAGGATGCTAGATGCTACATCAATTACACCTGTGGCAGTGTCATTATGTGCAATGATGCGATGGAGCTAGAAAATTATCATACCTCCATTACCAATGATTTATTGATTTATCGAGGATATGCAGTTACTAGCTTGAATCCAAATGTTGAGAAGCCTTTTATTGGTAAGAACGCTGCCTCTAAGCAGGCTGTTTTATGGCATGAAAAGGCTGATGCTGCTAAGAATGAATATATTGCCTTAAATGGTAAAATAGAAGCTTTAAATCAAATTTTAGGCTTGATGGATAGAATTGATGTTCGTCCGTTGATTGACGATTTGGACAAGGCTTTACTATTAGAAAAGGAAAAGAATACCTTAGAGGATTTATCTAGACAGGCCATCCGTCAAAAGACGGCAACTCCTACAGAGCTTGAGGAGGACTATGAAAAAATCTTAGAAACCATCAAAGCAAATGATTCTAAGAAGTTAGCCTTGAGTAAGGAAATAGGTGGTATCGATAATGCGATTGACGCCTTGAACGGAGTTATCCTAAATAAGAGCAATGAGTTAGTGGCTTTAGAGAAGGATTTGAAGGAGCTCGCTGGTGGTTCTGTTGTGATTGAGCAAAAAGCTAAGGATGAATATCAAGCATTAGTTCAGACTAAGAATTTCAAATCAGCCTTCTATGAGTATCAGGAGAAGTATAAGGCAGAGGAATCTAGCTTTACTTTACTTTCTGACACTTTAGTTGCTAAGCAATATGCTTATATCAATACCTATAATTCAACATTCTCTATTGGCTTAACAGAGATTAATAAGTTCTTAGCTGAGCTTTCCAAGCTGGAGAAGACAGAATTGATTAAATATGAGCAGAAGGTAAGAAGTGCTAGAGAGGCTGCTGAAATTGTGTTTAAGGAGGATTTCATTGCTAAGCTTAGAAATAATATTTTAACAGCAGAGCAGGAAATTTTAAAAATTAATGAAACCTTATCCAATATTACCTTTGGTAATGACCGGTATGAGTTTATTTTCCCTAGAAGTAGTGAATATGCTTCCTTCTATGAAATGGTAACCTCTGATTTGGAAAGTGGAAATGAAGGATTACTAACCTATGAATTTCAAGAAAAATATGATGAGCAAATCCGTGAACTATTTGAAACCTTATCCATCGATGAGGTGAATAGTAATGGGGCAATTAATAAATTCACAGATTATCGTACCTATATGGATTATGATATCCGCATCATCAATAAAAATGGGGAGACAATGAGCTATTCTAAAGTATTTAAGGAAAAATCAGGTGGTGAAACTCAGGTTCCATTCTATGTGGCTATCATAGCTTCCTTTGTACGTGTTTATACTAAGAATTCCATTGTTGCTGGAGACCCAATTGGTCTAGTTCTATTTGATGAGGTATTTGATAAGATGGATGCCAATCGTATGCATGCAATGATGAGCTTTATCAACTCTATGCCATTACAGGTTATCATTGCTTGTCCACCACAGAGAATGGATATTCTTCAGGGCTTTGCAAAAACAACCTTAATTATGGTTCGTCAAGGCAATCGAGCAACGGTACTTCCAATGATTCGTAAGGAAGAAGAGGTAATAGAATAATGGGACTATTTGGTAAAAAAAGAAATGAATATGAGGAGGCTTCAAGAAGCCTTAATAGTGATCAGTTTGCCAGTGATCGTTTGATTATAGAACAGATGACAGATAATGATGAACGGGCAGCTAAGCTGATTGACCAAATGAAAAATGGTTACCCTTTAATCCTGAATTTTGAGGATTTAGAGCCTCTTGCAGCTAATAAGCTACTGGCTTTCTTTGCTGGAGCTAGCTATGCCTTAGAGGGGAAAAGTGTAAAAATCAACGATAAAACCTTTTTGTTCGCTCGTAAGGTAGACTTTCTTGATGGGTCTTTGCAAAGATTTATAGATAATCTGCCAAGATCATAGGTATTACGAACTATGCTTTAAACTGCATAGTTCTTTTTTCTTTTAAAGTTGAATAGGAAAAGGGCAAAAAAAATTAAATATTATAATCTATAAAACGTTTTTTCTGTTCATTTCTGAGAAAAGATTGTATATGCAATTTAGTTTTGTTATAATTAAAACGTATGTTTTCACATACACTAAAAATAAAAGATAGAATCTTTGAATAGTTGGAGGGGTCCAATGTTTTTAAGTGGTGGTTTATCTGTTGGTGATATGCTGATACAGCTTATCACAGTTTTAGGAGGCTTAGGTCTATTTTTATATGGAATCAATCAAATGGGGGATTCCTTAAAGACTATAGCTGGAGATCGATTAAAGGTATTTATTGAAAAGACGACAAATACGCCTTTAAAGGGAATATTGGTGGGAGCCTTAGTAACCGCCTTAATTCAGTCCTCCTCTGGGACAACAGCCTTAACAGTAGGCTTAGTTCGGGCTGGTCTGATGTCATTTCCTCAGGCGGTAGGTGTAATTTTAGGCGCGAACATTGGTACGACAATTACATCGTTCATTATTGGATTGAATATAGAACAATACTCGCCTCTATTTATAGGAATTGGGGCATTAATGATTTTCTTTTTAAAGAATGATAAGGTCAAAGAGGTTGGTAAAATTATTTTTGGCTTCGGTCTATTGTTTTTTGGTTTAAAGACGATGGGAGATGCCCTAGATATCATCCTTGAAGCATATAGTGAGCAGGCATCGATGGCATTTACCTTCTTAGCAGATTACCCAATATTGGGCTTGTTAATTGGTACATTGTTGACGGCAGTAGTACAATCCTCCTCCGCAACCATAGGTATTTTGCAGACCTTGTATCATCAGGGGACTATTGCGTTATTTGGAGCAATTCCAATTATGCTAGGCTGTAACATTGGTACAACGATTACGGCTTGTTTTGCGTGCGTTGGTGGCGGTGTTCAAGCCAAAAGAACTGCCATGGTTCATGCGATGTTTAATGTGATTGGTGCCATCCTATTTATGATATTATTGTGGCCTTTTACGGAGTTAATGAAGCTGATTGAAGGGTCGATGTTATCGGGGCTTGGTCCAAATCCACCAATGAGTATTGCGATTGCCCATATGCTATTTAATTTAATTACAACCTTCATCCTATTCTTCTTTATCAACCTGATGGTAAAACTAGCGACTAAGGTATTTAAGGATAAGCCAAATGAGCAGCAGACGATTTTAGATGAGCTTTTGGATTATACGCTGATTGAAAAATCGCCTACGCTCTCCTTATCCTTTGTTAAAAAAGCAATTGATTTTATGTGCAAATGTGTTACTGATTATGTTGGAATGGCGAAGGATTATAGTTTTGAACAGAAGAGCAATTATGAAGAAGAGGCCCGTCAGCTAGAAAGCACCATTGATTGCTTGGACAAGCGCATTCATGATTACTTAATTAAGCTTACAATATCTGACATCAGTGAATCTAACTCTCATCTGCTTTCTGCATACCTTGATACGATTAAGGACTTGGAAAGAATAGGCGATCATTGTACAAATATTTTTGAATTTTTTTCAGAACGATACGAAACCAATAAAGAGCTATCTGAGGATGGCAAACAGGATTTGTCTCAGATTTATGAGGTTTTATTGAAGATGGTGGAAACGACAATTACGTCCTTCTATAAATGGGACAAAGAGCTTGCTTTACAGGTTAATCAATTTGAAGAGGAAATCGATAAGCTTGAGGTCGTGTTCCATCAGCGTCATGTGCATAGAATCAATAGTGGAGCTTGTTCTTATTTGAATGCGGATCATTATGTTGAGGTTCTTTCCAATATTGAAAGAATGGGAGACCACCTGAAAAATATTTCTGATAGCATTCTCTTAGAAAAGTATGTAATAGCAGAAGAACAGCAGTAATTTTCAATAGAAATATATGTAAAACACCTTGCGATTATTTGTATTAACTTGTATAATACTTATAGATGAATTGGAGGGTGTTTTTTTATGATTGAAAGCTATTCATCAATATTAACTATCAGAAGAAAAGTGTTCGAGGAGGTTGCAAAGCTCGCCTATGAGGGTGGCGATTACAGCCGAATTGAGGAAATTCCATATCAGATGCTGCGGGGACGAGCAAAGTATCGTGAATCTATATTCTTAGAAAGAGCGATTGTTGCCGAGCGGTTAAGACTTGCGATTGGACTTCCAGTTCGTAGTGCAGATGAGCATGCTCCGATTGCCAAGGGAATTGAGGAGGCTGTATGTACACATCGTTATTATGAGCCACCTCTTGTAAACGTGATTGATTTTGCCTGCAATGCCTGTCCTACAGATTCCTATTTTGTGACAGATGCCTGTGAAGGATGTCTTGCAAATCCATGCTCTAATGTGTGTCCTAAGGATGCCATTAAAATTGTAAATGGAAAATCTGTTATCAATCAGGACTTATGTATAAAATGTGGTAGATGTATTGATGTATGTCCTTATAAGGCTATCGTTCATCGCCAAAGACCTTGTGAAAAGGCCTGTGGAATGAATGCGATTGAGTCTGACGAATTTGGACGTGCAAAGATCAATTATGATAAATGTGTGAGCTGTGGGATGTGTTTGGTAAATTGTCCATTTGGAGCAATAGCAGATAAATCTCAAATCTTCCAAATCATTCAATCTATTAAAGCAAATGAAGAAGTCTATGCGATTATGGCCCCTGCCTTTGTTGGTCAGTTTGGCCCTAAGGTAAATCTTAAGACCATTGACGATGCGATGGGCAAGCTTGGATTTTCAGGTGTATATGAGGTTTCCATAGGAGCTGATTTATGTACCTATGAGGAGGCTTTAGATTTCTTGGAGAAGGTACCTTCTCAATTGAATTTTATGGGTACCTCCTGTTGTCCTTCCTGGTCAGTTATGGCTAAAACAGAATTCCCCGAATTTAAGGATAATATTTCTATGGCTCTTACGCCAATGGTATTGACGGCTCGTTTGGTAAAAAAGGAGCATCCAAATGCCAAGGTTGTCTTTGTTGGACCATGTGCTGCCAAGAAGCTAGAAGCCTCTAGAAAGAGCGTCAGAAGTGATGTAGATTTTGTATTGACCTTTGAGGAGCTCATGGGAATGTTCCTTGCGAAAAAGGTTGATTTCAATGCATTAAAGGAAAAGCCTTTAGAGAATAAAACTACGGCAGATGGTAGAGGCTTTGCTGTAGCGGGCGGTGTTGCTCAGGCAGTAGTAAATACCATTAAAAAGATGAACCCTAATCTAGAGATTAAGGTGGCATCTGCTCAAGGATTAGAAAACTGTAAAAAGCTATTAAAGGATGCTAAGGCTGGAAAGTATAATGGCTATTTGTTAGAAGGAATGGCTTGTCCATATGGTTGTGTTAGTGGTGCTGGAACATTGAGCCTTGCTCCAAAGACGAAGGCTATGGTAGAGGTTTCCAAACGAGAAACACCAAAGAAGAACGTTACAGAATCAGAATTCCTAGATCGTTTACATGATTTAGTTGAAAATTAAAAATAAGTCTTTACTTTAGCTGATAAGATACCTTTAAAGTAGACAATAATAATCAATAGGATACCATTCTCTGGAGGAATTTTGACCTTGAGATTATAAAGTCTTCTTTGGAGGTGTTTTTTATTTTGTAGCTATTAAATTATCAAAAATAAGTCTTTGATTTTTTGTCTTTGTAAAGATATTAGCATAATTTAGTTTGCTTGAGAGTCCCTAAGCAAGAAAAAAAGGACCATGAATTCCCACTTAAAAACTAGGGTTTCCACAGTCCTATATAATATTTTAAATTTTGTGATTGTTTTTTATTCGCCTTTTTCTAAAGCCAATGTTCTAGTTGTTAAATCACATACTTCGGATGGACCGTAGTATTGAATTGCACCTGGATAAGTGTATGCTGTTTCAACTGCCCATTCAGCTCTATGTGCTGCAAAATATTGGAATGGCTTAGCATCTAATTCTACTAATGCTTTACGGATAACTGGTTTATCTTCGCCATGTCTTCTTTCAATGTTCATCATTTTAGTGATTGGCATACCACCTGCAATCCATTCTTCAGCTGGTTTTGACAAATTAGAAACTTTAGATAAATAACCATTATATCCATATTGAATTAGCATAAATGCATTGTATCCTAATGAATAGCAATAATCTGCATCAAAATTAGAAGGGAATGCACATCTTCCCTCATATCCAAAGAAGTGGTGTAATGGGCTAAACTTGCCTTTATAAGTGCCAGCTTTCTTTCTAGCTTCTAGATTTGCTTTTACTAATGCAGAGAATAATTTTTCTGACTCAATTAAAGAAACTTGAACGTTTCCATGAGGATCTCTTTCTAAGAACAATTGTTGCTGAATTCCTTCAGGAAGAATAGCAAATACAGCCATGGATTCCTTTGTTAGTCCTTTTTCAATAAAAGAATATTTTTCTTTCCAATTGTTCAGCTTATTGAATTCATCAGCTTTACTGCCAGCTAATAATTCATTGATTTCATGGATTAATACAGAAAATTCTGGAACAAACTCTACAACGCCTTCAGGAATAATAGCTACTCCAAAGTTCATACCTTTTGCTGCTCTAGCAGCTACTGAATCAGAGATATAATCAGCAATTTGAGCTAAAGACATTTTCTTAGCGGCAACTTCCTCTGATATTAAGCAAATATTAGGTTGAGTCTCTAAAGCACATTCTAAAGCTACGTGAGAAGCAGAGCGTCCCATTACTTTAATAAAATGCCAATATTTTTTTGCAGAATTAGCATCTCTTTCAATGTTTCCAATCAATTCACTATAGGTTTTAGTGGCTGTATCAAATCCAAAGGAGCATTCAATATCTTCATTTTTTAAATCTCCATCAATTGTTTTAGGACAACCAATGACATGAACACCAGTGTTATTGGCAGCAAAATATTCAGCTAGCACAGCTGCATTTGTATTAGAGTCATCCCCACCGATAATAACAATAGCAGTAATGCCATGCTGTTTACATACCTTTGCTGCAATAGCAAATTGTTCTTTTGTTTCTAGCTTCGTTCTACCAGAACCGATAATGTCAAAACCACCAGTATTACGATATTGATTAATATATTCATCATCGAAGATTAAATAGTCATCCTCTAGTAGTCCACTAGGACCATTTCTAAAACCATATAAGACATTGTCTTTGTTGGCAGCCTTTAAAGCATCATACAATCCACATACGACGTTATGCCCACCAGGTGCTTGACCACCGGATAAGATAACACCTACAACTTGTTTTTTATGGATTGATGTATTTTTACCTTTTTGAAAAGTAATTTCTTTTTTTCCATAGGTGTTTGGAAATAAAGATTTAATCTTGTCTTGATCTGCTACACTTTGGGTGCTGGATCCCTCCTTGACACAAATGTTATCGATACCATTTCTTAGCATTCCTGGTAATTTTGGAACATAAGAATATCTCGCGATTTGAAGAGGTGAAAGTTTCATAAAATGTTCTCCTTATTTTAAAAATTTTGCTAATACGATTATATCACTATTTTATAAAAAAAGAAATAAAATTTTGTTTTCCAAGCTCGTGTTTTCTAAAAATGGAATATTTTAAAAACACTTTAAATGCATTTTTCCGCTATTTTTTAAAAAGTATGTATCAAAAATATTGAAGATGTCGAAATTTATGGTATAATCTTATTTGGAATGCGAAAAAATAGATTATTTTTAAAGGATGAATTATTTTTAAAAAAATGGCAAATCTATAAATATTCTGAAGAGGTAATGATTCAATTTAAATCATTACAAAAATGTAAATTTTAAAAATAAGAGGAGAAGATAAAATGAAAAAAACAAAAGTTGTTTGTACAATTGGTCCTGCCAGTGAACAAAAAGATTGCTTAGAAAAGTTAATTGGTACTGCAGGAATGAATGTAATGCGTATGAATTTTTCTCATGGCGATTACGATGAGCAAGGATTCCGTATTAAAAATGTTAAAGCATTAAATGCTGAAAAGGGCTGGAATACTGGTATGATGCTAGATACTAAGGGTCCAGAAATTAGAACGGGTTATCTAGAAAATGATGAACCAGTAATGCTACATAAGGGAGATATCATCCGTATTACAATGGATTACTCCTATTTAGGAAACGCTAAGAAGGTAGCTATTTCCTATGCAGGTCTTTATGACGATATCTCTGTCGGTGGTAGAATCCTAATTGAAGATGGTAATTTAACCTTAAAGGTTATTGAAAAGGATGAGTCTTGTAAGGAATTAGTTTGTGAGGCTCAAAATGATCGTAAGCTTAAGAACAAGAGAAATTGTAATGTTCCAGGCGTTATTTTAAATATGCCATATGTATCTCCTAAGGATAAGGCAGATATGGAATTTGCCTGTGATCAGGGCTTAGATTTCATTGCAGCTTCCTTTGTACGTCGTCCTGATGATATTCGTCAGATTCGTGAAATTTTAGCTGCAAAGAAGAATACCCATGTTAAGATCATCTCTAAGATTGAAAATCAAGAGGGTGTATCTAATATGGCTGAAATCATCAAGCTTTCTGATGGTGTAATGGTAGCTCGTGGTGATTTAGGCGTTGATGTTGATGCTTGGGATTTACCAGCAATTCAAAAGGAAATGATTTATTTAGCTCAGTCTACTGGTAAGATTGTTGTATGTGCAACTCAGATGCTAGATTCTATGCAGGCTAATCCAAGACCTACTAGAGCTGAGGTTTCTGACTGCCATAATGCTGTATTAGATGGTACAGGAGCTACAATGCTTTCTGGAGAATCTGCACAAGGAGACTATCCTTTTGAAGCTGTATCCTATATGTCTAAAATCGATCAAAGAGCTGAGGATGATTTAGATCATCAGGCTATGATTGAAAATGTAGTATATGGAAAAGAAGATAAGAATGAGGATGACGCTATTGGTTTAGCTGCTGCAACTTTGGCTGCAACCTTTGAGATTCCTGCAATTGTTGCAGAAGGATCTGTTGATCTTGCCTTAGCAATTTCTCAGTATCGTCCAGCTTCTGATATTTATTTCGCTGTAGCTTCTAGAGATGATGCACGTACCTTAGCAATTGTTTGGGGTGTTCAGGCAGTTGTTGGTAGTTATGCAGATGCTCTAGCAAAAGCAACTTCTGATTTAGGCTTAGAAGCAGGAGAAAAGCTTGTTAAGGTTACCGATTGCAAATTAGAAATTGTTGAAGTAAAGTAAGAAAGGAATTAAGTGACCTAAGGGTCACTTTTTTTGTAAAAAGTTATGAAAAACAAAGAGGAAATGTTGGAACTTATTGAGGTGTTAAAGGCAACCTCACAATTTATTGGAGATACAAGAGCAAATCTTTGTGCACCATATGGTTTAAGTCCTATTCAAGGAATTATTGTTTTAGATGTATATCATCATCCTTCAGCCACAAAAATTACAGATATTTGTAAGAGATTAAATAAATCTACAAACACAATTTCTCCTCTTGTCAACCGCTTAGTGGATAGAGGATTACTCTATAAGCGACAAAGTCAAAAGGATAACCGAGTGTTTGAGGTGTTTTTAAGTGATAGTGGTCATGCGATGATGAATGAATTTAATAAGGAATTGCTATCCTTTGCATCTCCTATCTTTAATAGGCTGACCGACGAGGAGTTTGGCTCATTATTTGTTTCCTTGAAGGCTTTAAATAAGGTGTGTGGTCTAGAATGAAATATTTGATATTTTCCGATTTGCATGGTTCAGAGGAATCTGCAAAGCTGGTTGTGAAAAAATTTTATGAATTTGATTGTGAGGGTTTGATTTGCTTGGGAGATGTATTATATCATGGTCCAAGAAACGAGCTTCCTGAATCCTATAATCCTAAAAAAGTTATAGAAATATTAAATCCTTTGGCTGATAAAATCCTTTGTATAAAAGGAAATTGCGATGCTGAGGTGGATGAAATGGTATTAAGCTTTCCCCTTGCCTCAGCAAAGGATTTAATCCTAAACGGTATGCATTTTCATTTAGAGCATGGTCACCATTTGACAGAAGACTCTTCAAAAGAAGGGATTATCCTTTTTGGACATACCCATATCCCATTAATGGAGAGAAAAGGAAGCCAAATATTCTTAAATCCAGGGAGTATCACCATCCCAAAAAATAATTCGAAGCGGAGCTTTATGGTTTTAGAAAATAGGATCGTTAAATTATATGATATTGAAAATCATATGTTAGGTTCTTTTGATTTGGAAAAAAATTAAGGGGGATTTTATGGCTAAAGATACAAATTTAAGTCTTAGGAATCAAATGATTTATCAGGTATTTCCTAGACAGTATTCCGATTTATCTAATTTTCAAGGGATACTTCAGGATTTAGATCGAATTCAACAGCTTGGGGTGGATATACTTTATCTATTGCCAATTCATCCTATTGGAAAAAAGAACAGAAAGGGCTCTGTTGGATGTCCTTACTCTATTCAAGATTACTGGTCTATTGAGCCTTCCTTAGGAACCTTAGAAGATTTTAAACAGCTTATAGATGGAGTTCATCAGCATGGAATGAAGCTAATGATAGATGTGGTTTTCAATCATACCTCTCGTGATTCTGAGATTTTAAAGAAACACCCAGAATGGATGTATTGCAATGAACACGGGGAGTTTTCTGGAAAGGTTGGAGATTGGTGGGATGTTACCGATTTAGACTTTACCCAAAAAGAGCTATGGCAGGAATTATTGAAGGTTCTTTGTTATTGGGCGAATCTTGGGGTGGATGGATTTCGCTGTGATGTAGCTTCCATGGTTCCTTTGGAGTTTTGGAAGCTTGCCCGAGAGGAGCTTTTAAAAATAAATCCAAATTTCATTTTACTAGCAGAATCCATTGAGGTGAGTTTTGTAAAGCATATCAGAGATTTAGGCTTTGAAGCATCCTCTGATTGTGAGCTATATGAGGCGTTTGATATGGAATACGATTATGATATATGGGAATATTATGAGCACTATATTCAAACGGGTGAAGGATTGAATACATGGCTTAAAGAAATCCTAAGACAGGAAGGACGTTATCCTGAAAATTATGTGAAAATCCGTTGCCTAGAGAATCATGATCGCCATAGAGTTAGTGAATTTATCAAGGATGGTATCAGACTTAGAAATCTTCATGCAACAATGTTCTTTTTAAAGGGGGCAGCCTTTGTATACGCTGGAAGTGAGGCAGTAGATGAAAAGCTTGAAAGCTTGTTTGAAAAGGATTTAGTAGATTGGAGTAATTTAGGTAAATTTAATTTGCCAGCTTTGTTAAAGCGTTGCAGTGAAATAAAGAAAGCTCCTATTTTTAAAAATGGAATTTTTGACATTCATTTATCTGAACTAGAGGTGATTCATATCACCTATCGGACAAAAGAAGAAATGGTAGAGTGCTTGTTCAATGTAGGTAATATACAAGGGTTTGTCCCAGCTCAATTGATGGATGGGCAATATAGTAATCTTTTTGATGGTTCTACGATTCAAATTCAGGATGGTAGGCTTCAGATTGGAGAGAATCCAATAATCTTAAAAACTAATAATTAAGAAATGCTTTGGGGGCTGTAAAGAAATAAATTTCAGAAATGGAGTTTAGAACTTACAGCTCTTTTC
>UQGR01000031.1 GCA_900540705.1 uncultured Mollicutes bacterium | reverse complement strand
AAAGAATTTTATTCTTAATAATAATTCTAATGAAATAAATAACATTTGTATTGCAACTTATGCACTAAGTAGACTACTATCTTATTCTCCTAGTTTTCCTTCAAATGAAATAGTTGAAGATGCCTTTGAGTTGTATAATATCTTATTCCTAAATACATCAAATCAAAGTATCACTTGCAGTTTTCAATATTACAATCATAATGAATTACATCCCTTTGAATCAGATAAGCTTTTTTATTCAGTGGGTTTTAAGACTGAAGATGATTTATTCATAAATAAAACAATAGAGGAAGTAACTTCAGGAGAGAGCCTATTTACCTCCGGAGAATTTAAATTTGAGAAGGGAAAACTACCAACTTTATTCTATTAAAAAAGGGTTCGATTTTGAACCCTTTTAAAAATTATTTCGTTTCATTGCGGCCTCATAGGCTATAATGGAAGCCGCTACTCCAACATTTAAACTATTATTGTTTCCACCCATTGGGATAAATACTTTTTTATGAGGATGGTTATACCAATCGGGATTTATACCAAATCGTTCATTTCCCACGACTATTGCTATTTTACCTTTATAGGTGTATTGTTGATAATTTTGTCCTAGCTCTGGTTCACCTAAAAAAACTGTATAGTCATTATCAAGTAGAAATTTTAAGGCTTCCTCATAGGAGGCTGTCACTGTAGGAATAATAAGGTTTGTTCCTCTTGCGGAAGAAGTGATTTTGGGATTATGACGTTTGG
The DNA here is from genome assembly GCA_900540705.1 of uncultured Mollicutes bacterium. GTDB lineage: Bacteria > Bacillota_I > Bacilli_A > Acholeplasmatales > Anaeroplasmataceae > Pelethenecus. The sequence goes on along the minus strand of UQGR01000031.1, from coordinate 23,439 downwards.
TAATAGAATCTACCATAATTACCCCATCTGCTTTGCATGCATCTAGGGTCCGATAGATAGTTCCTATATTCCCAGGTATTTCTAAATGATCTAAAACAAGTATGAAGTCTTTTAAGTGAGTAAAGGAGTATTCAGGAAGCTTTATGGCTGCCAGTATTCCTGCATGATTTTCTTTTAGGCAAAGCTGCTGATAAAGGGTTAAGGAAATCTCATAGCTTTCTCTTGCTTTAGAAAGTAAAGAATTTAAAAGGTTTTTAGTTTCCTCCTGATAGTCTATTTCAGGTGTATATAAAAGATATAAAATAGAAATATTATATTTTTCTACAAGAGATAAAACCTCAAGATCATCACTAATAGTAATATCCTTATGCTTATTTGTTTTAATGGAATCCTTGAAAAACTGGATAATTTCATGATTTTTTCCGATTTTTTGCATACTATCACCAATTAATTATAACATATTTATAAAGAATGTGGTACAATAGAAATAAGGAATTCTTTTTATTTCGGTGAGGAGGGTATTACATGAAGTTAAAACATAAAATTATAGCGGCTACACCTATGATATCGCTGATTGCATATTTATTATTGGGATTTTGCGCAAATGCTTGGCACCCAGGGTGGATTGTATTTTTTGCTATCCCGATTGTACCAATGATATTGGGAATTGACAGTATATCTGGATTATACCCACTAGTTGTAGTTATCGCTTATTTGGTTATGGGATTTGTATGGAATTTATGGCATCCAGGTTGGATCATTTTTTTGACAATCCCAGTGGTAGAGATATTTTTACCAAAGAGAAAAATGAAATTTGTTAAAAAGAAAAAATCGAATACAATTTTTGTCTACGATGATGAAGATGATAAATTTGATGATTAGAAAAATGGGATGAATAAATCCCTTTTCTTTTTCCATTGACTTAATACAGTTAATACAGTATAATAGAGGTATAAGGAGGGAAACGATGCAGATAAAAATAACAAGTAAGCAGTCTATCTACCTTGAGGTAGCTGAAAAGCTTGAGACTTTAATTCGTCTAGGAGTATATAAAGAAAACGAACAGCTTCCTTCTTGTAGAAAGCTCGGACTTGAATTGGGAGTGAATCCTAATACGATTGAACGAGCTTACTCTCTTTTGGAGGAAAAAAAGGTTATCTATACGATTCCTAAAAAGGGGATGTTTGTTTGTGTCCTTGAAACTGAAAGTCAAATGCTAGATGAGGTGGAAAAGACGATAAGACATTTTAGGGAGATAGGAATTCAACGGGAAAAAGTAGAAGAATTATTAAAAAGAATTTATGAGGAGGAAAATTATGATTGAGATCCAAAACTTAACCCATTCCTTTGGAAAAAAGCTCGTATTAAAAGATATATCTCTAACGATTGAAGATGGAAAAATAATAGGACTTATTGGTATAAATGGTGCAGGTAAATCCACACTTATGCGATTAATTTCTGGAGTTTATAAGGTAAGAGATGGAGAAATATTATTAGACCATGTGCAGGTGGATTCTAGTTCTAAAAGTAAGGAACTTTTGTTTTTTCTTCCAGATGAGCCGTACTATGGATTTAACACTACCGCTGAGAGTCTAGCAAGAATGTATCAGGGGTTTTACTCAAAGTTTGACTATCCCTTATATTTAAATTATGTGGAAAAATTTAAATTAGACCCTAAAGAAAAGGTTATGCATTATTCAAAGGGAATGCGTCGAAAATTATTTTTATGCTTAGCTATCGCCAGTCAAGTGAAATATCTACTTTTAGATGAAGCCTTTGATGGCTTAGACCCTTTAGCTAGAGAAGAATTTAAGCGTTTCTTAATGGAAGTCTTTGAAAAGAATCCAATGACTGTGATTATTTCTTCCCATTCCTTAAAGGATTTAGAGGATATTATTGATAATTATATTGTACTGGACCAGCAGAGAGTTCTTGCCTCTGGAGAAATTTTAGAGGGCTTGGAGGCTTTCGCTAAATATCAATTGGCCTATACCTTTCCAGTGGAAGAAGAGATGTTTCAAAAATTTAATTATACTGAATTAAAAATTGTGGGTAAGATTGTTCAAATTGTTGTGAAGCGTTCTGATGAAATTTTAATGGAATTGAAAAAGACAAATCCAGTTATGATGGAAGAACTGCAAATGGATTTTAATGATTACTTTAAAAACTTGGTAGAAGAGGGGATGAAAGAACAATGAGAAAGGTCTTTATTTTTGAACTGAAAAGAATGATAGCCCCTCTTGCGATATATTTAGGATTAATGAGTATTGCAACAGGATTCATTATTTTACCTAATAAAGATATTCATATAGGTATTTATAAGGGTTTCTTAAGTTATTTTATGATACTTTTATTTTTTGGAATTATTCTTTATAGTTTTTCTTACAATAAAAAAAGAACATCAGCAGATGCATTTTATAGCTTGCCAGTGACTAAAAGAGAATTATTTATAGGAAAGTATTTTGCTGCTATAATAGGTATAATTACTTCCACCGCATTGTATATAATAATCTGTATCCTTTTTATGTGCATAACAAAAGGAATGGGATACTTGCCTGAGACGAAATCTCTTGGCGCCCTCATAAACGAATTCTGTATTTTGGCGTCATTTCGTTTTCTAATGTGTATTCCTATATTTCATTTCCTGTTATTATTTTATTATAAGGCAAATACAATACTAGATGGAATAATTTATTGGGGAATTGGTATGATTTTAGCCGCCTTGGTACCCCTTATACTATTGGAAGCATTTCAAGCTTACACACCACTTCCTTCATTTTTCTTGCAAACCTTTATTAATGGTTTTGATGAATTAATATTTGATAATTTTAATTTCACCAACGGAAGAGAATTTTCTAAAAATTTATATATCTCCATTTATAGTATAGAAATAATATTAGGTTATCTTTTGATTGCTTACTTGCTTTGGGATGCGGGTAGAGATTCTGCCCTTCGGACACAGAATTTATGTGATGGTATTTTTGGATATAAGGTCTTCCTGCCGATACTAGCAATTTTAATCCATATTTGGCAGTATTGTACTGCTGCAAAGTTAGATTATTTAGCTTTTATCCTAGTGGCAGTTGGTATTTTTATAGGCTACTGTGTATATCATAGGAGTCCTAAGTTTTCAAAGGTCAGCTATATAACCTATGGAGTAGTAATTGGGGTTAGTTTAATTTTAACGCTTATATTTTAAGAACAGAGGAGAAGAGTATAATTTTTCTGCAAAATAAAAAGGAACCACTTGGTTCCTTTTTTGTCTTATCTGTTGTAGAATTCGACGATTAGCTGTTCATTGATTTCTGGTAAAAATTCATCTCTTTCAGGAATTCTTACTAAAGATCCAACCATAGTATTTTCATCAAAAGATAAGTATTCTGCACGAGAAAGCTTAGCCTCTAATGCTGCCTTTACAACAACTAAATCCTTAGAGCTTTCCTTCATTGCGATAGTTTGGCCAACCTTAACACGATAAGATGGGATATCTAGTTTTTTTCCATCTACTACAACGTGTCCATGGTTAACTAGCTGACGAGCCTGTGCTCTTGTTGCTGCAAAACCTAAACGGTAAACTAGATTGTCTAAACGAACCTCTAAAAGTTTTAAGAAGTTAACACCTGTTTTACCTTCTTGCTTAGAAGCTTCGTTGAAGGTTTTTCTGAACTGCTTTTCAGAAACACCATAGGTAAATCTAACCTTTTGCTTTTCAGCCATCTGAGTTGCATACTCACTTAATTTCTTGCGCTTAGCGCCGTGTTGTCCTGGAGCATATTTTCTCTTGATTAACTCTTTGCCTGTTTCACTAACAGAGTAGTTTAAACGACGAGAAACCTTCCAGGTAGAACCTGTAAATCTTGACATTTGTTTTTCCTCCAAAATATTTTATTAGGGAGTAAAATCGTTTGCCATCTACTATAGGAAATCTTAAATTATACGTTCACCATGAAGCAGCGAAGATTACTAGTAATGCCATATAGGCTTTAAGATAGGAGCTATAGGATAAATGGCAGCTGCTTTTTACCCACGCTTTGACATTATACCATAAAAGTATTTTACTAGTCAATTATTTTTTCTAATTCCTTTTGGAGTATAGAACGGATTTGTTCTATACCTTTTTGATCTTCTAAGGTGAAACGATGAACACTAGGAGAATCAATATCTAGTATAGCATATAGTCTTCCGTGTAATAGGATAGGAACACATAGTTCACTTTTTGAGGCAGAATCACATGCAATATGCCCTTTAAATTGGTGTACATCGGGGACATTTATAGTGGCTAGCGTTGTTGCGCAGGCTCCACAAACACCCTTTTCTAATGGGATTTTCGTACAGGCTGGTTTTCCTTGAAATGGGCCTAAAAGAAGTAAATTGTTTCTAAAAAGATAGAAGCCTACCCAGTTAATGTTAGGAAGCATTTCGTAGAGTAACGCACTTGTATTGGCGAGTATTGTAATATCTAGCTCATTATCCCAAATGAGTTCCTTCATAATATTTATAATTTTTGTATAGTTTTGCATACGAAGTCCTCTCTTTTCCTACTATAGTTTGATTATAGTCCTTTTTCCTTGTGATTTCCATTGAAAAAATCTCTTATTTTGGTATAATGCATATGGGTTTTAGAAATGAGGAATGAGATATGCTTTATAATCAAATTTTAGTTCGCTTTGGCGATTTAACGTTAAAGGGGAAAAATCAAAAAGAATTTTTAAGAAGACTTTACGAGCTGATGGCGTTAAAAATGCAGGGCTTAGATGTTACGATTGAAAATACACATGACCGTATTTATATTTATCTAAAGAATTGTGATGTCAATGAGGTGACAAAAAGGCTTCAATATGTCTCAGGCATTTCCTCCTATTCCTTAGTGGTAAAATGTGAAAATGATATCCAAACCATAAAGAATACAGCCTTAGAGCTAATGAAGGAAATCGTAAAAGATAAGGCATCCTTTAAGGTCGAAACAAAACGAGCAAATAAGAGCTATCCTTACCATTCAATGGAGGTAACTAGGATGGTATCTGGTTATGTTCTTGCCAATCATAAAGGACTGACTGTAGATGTTCATCATCCAGAGATTACCCTAAGTATAGAATTAAAAGGCAATAGCTGCTACTTATACAATACAGAGATACGGGCAATGGGAGGATATCCTGTTGGAGTTGCTGGCAAGGGGTTGTTGATGCTGTCAGGGGGGATTGATTCTCCAGTTGCTGGATATTTAGCGATGAAGCAGGGTGTAGAAATAGAGTGTATTCATTTTGAATCTACTCCATTAACCTCCATTGAATCTGCTCAAAAGGTAGTAGATTTAGTGAAAAAGCTAGCTTTATATGCCCCAGATAATAAAATTAATTTACATATGGTTCCTTTTAAGGAATTGCATATGGCTTTATTAGAGCATATTCCAGAAAGCTATAATATTACCATTATGCGAAGAATGATGTATCGTATTGCAAGCGCTTTGGCTGAAAAAAAGAATTGCCTTTGCCTCATCAATGGAGAATCTGTAGGTCAGGTGGCAAGTCAAACCTTGAAAAGCATGCAAACTATCAATGCAGTAACCAATTTTCCAGTTTTAAGACCATTATGTACCTATGATAAGGTGGATATTATCAAGCTATCCAATAAAATTGATTGTTATGAATTGTCGATTAAGCCTTTTGAGGATTGTTGTACAGTATATTTACCAAAGGCTCCAGCTACTGCTCCTAAAGTGGATAAGTGTGAAAGGTTTGAGGAAAGCTTTGATTTTGCTAAGCTAGTGGAAGAAGCTGTAGCCCATACCAACAGCATTACTATTGAGGCCAATAGTGATTTAGATTTATCTTTACTCGGATTAGAAGTAAGAGAAGTGTTACTTGAAATAAAAAATAAATAAATTTGTATAATTTTGTCTGTAGTGGTAAGAATAATTACTGCGAGGAGGTGAAATTATGGCAAGCAAGAAAAGTTCTATGTCTGCAAATACTGCTTCAAAATCTTCTCAAGAGAATGGTAGAGTAGGTGGAAACATTACTAAGCGTGCTGTTGAGCGTGCAAAGCAATCTACTGATACTGCAGCATTAAAACAAGAAGTTGCTTCTGAGTTAGGCATTCAGCCTGGTAAAAACGCTACTGCTGCTGAAAATGGTAGAGTAGGTGGAGAAATGACTAAGAAGCTATTTGAAAAGGGTAAGTCTAATAAGTAATACCTAATTTATAAGGATAAGGTGGAAAAAATTCCACCTTTTTTTTGACTAAAAGTATGATATAATTGTTATATAAAATTCTATGAGGTGTTTGTTGTATGAATAAAAAGCTTGTTCTAGAAGAATCCTTTCATGTGTTTATCGTATTAGCTTCGGCAATAGTGTACTCCTTGGGTGTTATGTGGTTTTTGACACCAGCACGTCTTTATGCAGCTGGAGTTACAGGTTTAGGTCAGATTATTCAGCAGATTATTTTTATGTGCTCAAAGTTTGAAATTCCTCTGGGAGTTTTAACCTTTATTTTTAATATTCCACTTTTCGTATATGGCTGGAAGAAGGTATCTATGCGTTTTGCCATCTATTCCTTACTTTCCGTGATTGTGCAGTCCATTTTTATGATGGGATGGATACCTACCTATACCTTTGGAATAAATGCGCTAGATAATCAGCTATTGTTTGCTTTAATAGGAGGGCTTATCACCGGCTTAGCTAATGGTATTGCCTTACGCTTTGGAACCTCCACTGGAGGCTTAGATATTGTCGCTCAAGCTTTATCGATTGGAAAAGGAATTTCTATAGGAACATTTACAATGGTATTTAATTGCTTAATCGCGTTAGTTGGTGGAGGTATTTTATCTAATGCCTGGGAGATTTCTATGTATACCTTTATTCGCATCATCATTTCCTCTTTGGTTATCGATAAGATACATACAGCATACAACTATGTTCGCTTAGATATCATTTCTCAAAATGTTACAGAAATAGCTGACCGAATTATGCAGGAGCTTCATCGAGGGGTTACTCTAATGAGTGTAGAGGGAGCCTATACCCATGCTCAAAAGAAGGATGCGTTTGTAATTTTAACTAGCTATGAATTGGCTAGAGCTAAAAAAATCTGTGTAGAAACCGATCCTAAGGTTTTCATCATTATTGCTCCTGCCAAGGGAACCGTTGGAAGATTTGCCAGAAAGACGATTATGTAGGTGATTCTATGATTCAATCCTTAGAAAATTCTAAAGTAAAGCTATTATACAAGCTGAAATCAGCAAAATATCGCAAAAAGGAACAGCTGTTTGTAGTGGAGGGGGCTCATCTAGTAGAGGAGGCTCAAAAGGCTGGCGTTCTTGTAGAAGCCTACTCTACCATAGAGCGTGAAGGATATATTGGTGTATCTGAAGCAATTATGAAAAAAATATGCAATACAGATACAATTGTTCAGGAAATCGGCTTATGTAAAATGATTCAAAATCAAGCTATGTCCAAGCATGTCTTAATTTTGGATGGCATTCAGGATCCAGGGAATATGGGGACTCTTATGCGCAGTGCCTGTGCCTTTGGCTTTGAAACTATCTTTATAGGTGAAGGCTCTGTAGACATATATAACGATAAAGTAATTCGTTCTTCCCAAGGTGCCATCTTTAAATTGAATTTTTTATTTGGAAATCCAAAGGAGTTTATTCAAAGCTTAAAGGGGTATCAAGTTTATGGCACAAATGTTATTAATGGCATATCCTTAGAACAGATTGAAAAGGAAGAACATGTGGCAGTTGTGTTAGGAAATGAGGGAAATGGAATATCAGAGGAAGTATTTTCCATAATAGATAAAAATATTTATATTCCAATGAAAAATACAGAATCATTAAATGTCGCGATTGCTGGAAGTATCATTATGTATTGGCTGAGGTAAAAAATGAGATATGAAGTAGAATATATTCAAATTTTAAGGGAAGAATTAAAAAAGGCAATGGGATGTACAGAACCCATTGCCATTAGTTATTTGGCATGTATTGCAAAAACCTTATTGGGACGAATGCCGGCTAAGGTGAAGATATATGTTTCAGGTAACATTCTTAAAAATGTAAAATCAGTGGTGGTTCCTAATACTGGAGGACTTCGTGGTATTCGAGCTGCAGTTGCAATTGGTATGATTGGTGGAGAAGCAGAATCTAGATTGGAATGTCTTTGTCATGTGACTAAAGAAAATAAAAAGAACTGTCTAGAATTTTTAAAGAATGCCGATATAGAGGTGTTTGCCTCTGAAAGCGAATTTATTTTTGACATCCATATTTTTATGACCGAAGGTAAGGATGAAGTGGAGGCAAGAATTGTAGATAATCATACAAATTTAGTTTTGTTGAGAAAAAATGATACTTATGAAGTAAACAAAAAAATGGATCATGTAAAGAAAATTAGTGATTTAACAGATCATAAAATTCTTAACGTAACTGAAATTTATGAATTTGCAAATCAAGTAGACATCATAGGACTCAAGGATATGTTAGATGAACAAATAGAATGTAATATGAAGATTGCAGAGGCGGGACTTTCAAACTCCTTTGGCGCTAATATTGGAAGCACCATCTTAAAATGCTATCCAAACGATATTTCTACTAAGGCTAGAGCCTATGCAGCTGCAGCCTCTGATGCTAGAATGAATGGCTGCGAGCTTCCAGTTGTAATCAACAGCGGGAGTGGGAATCAGGGGATAACCTGTTCTATCCCTGTAATCGTTTATGCAAGAGAATTACATTGTTCAAAGGAACAGCTGTATCGTGCTTTGATATTATCTAACCTTTTGACGATTCATATCAAAACAGGTATTGGCAGGCTTTCTGCCTTTTGTGGAGCTGTTGCGGCTGGATGTGCTGCGGGAGCTGCCATTGCATATTTATATGGAGAAAGCTTTGAGATAATCTCTAATACATTGATTAATTCTTTAGCTATCGTATCAGGAATTATCTGTGATGGTGCAAAGGCTTCTTGTGCTGCGAAGATAGGAGCTAGTGTAGATGCCGGCATTTTAGGCTATCAGCTTTGTAAAGAGGGAAATCCTTTCCATAGCGGGGATGGCATCGTTCCTAAAAGCGTTGAAGAGATGATTCATAATATTGGTGAGCTTGCAAGTCTTGGAATGGCAGAAACAGATAAAGAAATCATTCATTTAATGCTAGAAAATTAAAATTCCCCTCCAAAATAGACTAAATTCCTCTTTGAAAGACGTTTTTTTCTCTCTATTTTGTGGTTGAATAGTAGTTGAATGGAAGGTGAAAATATGAATAATTTAAAAATTGGTTCTTTTTTACAGGCACTCAGAAAGGCTAAGGGATTGACCCAAGCTGAACTAGCTGATTACTTTGAAATCTCTGCAAAGACGATATCTAAATGGGAATGTGGAGATTCCCTGCCAGAGATTCCTATGCTTAAGGCACTAGCAGAGTATTATGATGTAACAGTAGATGAAATATTAAATGGGGAAAGAGGAGTAAAAAAAGAAGAGGATAAAAATAAATCCAAGAATGAAAAATATTTTATGGATAGAAAATTAAAAAAGCTAAAGCTAGTTATGCTTTTAGCCCTCAGTGTTTTGGCTTTTGGATTTTTACTATTGTTGGCCATTGGCTTTACAGTACGGACAGATATAGCCCTTTGGGTTTCGGTAGCTTTTTATTTTGTATCTTGCTTAATTGTCTTTTTTGGATTATATATGATTGGTGAGGTTAACGAAGAATTTAGTGAAAATAATATAAAATCATTTAAAGATAAAAGGTTTTGGTATTGTTATTTCTACTTTGGTATACTAGTTGCAAGTATTCTAATGTCTTTCTTCTTTTACTACATTCCAAGCTCAACGACCCATATGTTAAATGCTCATCTGAGTCTTTTGTCAACAATTTTATTATTCCTTTTAATTTTATGTTTCACAGCAATTGCATTTGGAATATACCCCTTTATAAAGTATTGTTCAATGAAGACCAAAAAATTAGTGTTATATCTAGTATATTCCGTTTTGGTTTTATTGCTGCTATTATATTTAGGATTTGCCTTACTTGGTGGAGAAATATATTATCAAACAGGAAGCCATTTTAAAAATTTTAATTTATTAAATGGCACCTTTAATGCAATGACCTGGACAGGCTATGGATTTTTAATTCTCAGCTTTATAGTTACCTTAGTATTGACAGTTTTCAGGAAGTATCATATCGTTGGCTATGGAATTAGCATCCTTGCTTTCCTACTTTTAATCTGTGGAATCAATGGTAGTCTTCCTAAAAGTGATTATATCTTAGGAAGTGTATTTCAGGGAACCGTATGCTTTTGTATTATATTTGCTGTATTGCTAATTATAGAAGGTGTGGTAAGGCTTATTCTTTATATTAAAAAAAGGAAGAAGAGCCTTGAAAATTAAAAAATAAAAACCGCTTTGGCGGTTTTTTTACTCTTCTTGGGTTTCCTCATAAAGAGGAAGAATACCCTTGTCGAGTTCTTCAGGTTTATACATTTTATCTGTAAATAAGATACCATCTAAATGGTCATATTCATGCTGAAAGACAATAGCAGGGTATCCTTCAAGCTTCAATGTAACATTTTTAATCTTATCTAATGAAAAATCATAAATGGAGCATTTGGCTGTGATGGCATAATGTCTTGGCGTTACAAGGCCGTTTGTAGCCCGCTCAACGGATAAGCAGCCTTCTCCACCTGGCAGGTAAGTTAGCTCCTTACTCTTATAAGTGATTACGGGATTGAGGATTGCAAATAAATATCTTGGAGATTTTTCATCTAGAAAATCTACTGCATTCATCGCAAACATTCTCTTGTTGACTCCTACCTGTGGCGCTGCAATACCAACACCTGGTCTTATATCATATTGCTTAACTAAATCGTCCATGCTGGAGATTACAACATATTCGTATAAGCCTTTTAAGCAATCTAAATCAGAAGAGATTAAGGGAAACTTAACCTTTTCTGATATTTTTCTTAGGATTTGATTTCCTTCTTTAACTATATCTTTATTTAAATACATAATATCACCTAGATGATTATATCATATTTAAAATGTTTTTTCTACCATCTAGCTGCACCGATAATGACAAGAAGAATAAATAAAACTAGGATTAAAGCGTATGAATAACCACCTCGACCTCTATTTGAACAACAAGGTTGTTGATTCATACAGCCACAGCCATAACCATATCCGTATGTAGGCATTGAATAGTACATTGATAGTCACCTCCTACATTAAAATATGATAATCACTGCTGTTTTGCTTGTGAATTTTGCCTATTTATTATCTTCATCTGCAGTTAATCCTAAAAAGCCTTCAACCCTTCGTAAGCGATTATTTAAATTTCGAATTCGCCGGTTTAACTCTTCAAGCTCATAATAAATCCGATTGAGCTGCATGTTCTCGTAATAATCATAGTTTTGGTTGTTTTTATTTTTATTAAACACTTTATCACCTACTCTATTTTATGAATGAGATTTGTAAAATATGAAAATACTAATTGCAGGGTGGTAACGTGAAGGATAAGACTTTATTACAGGCATTGATATTAGGATTGGGTCAGGTAGCGGCAAAGGTACTTTCTTTAGCCTTTCTTTTTCGTTTTGCGAATGATTTGGGAAAGACTGGAATGTCCTTGTATGTTTATGCCTATGTACCATTTTCCTTATTTGCCGATTTATCATGCTTTGGTCTAATTCCTGGAACCTCTAAGCTAGTTTCAAAGCTGATGGGAGAAGGAAAGGAAGAGGAAATCCATTATTTATTGAAAAAGGGGACTCTTTATTCCTGTCTTGCTGGACTATGCTTTTTTTTATTTATGCTGTTCTTTAGTCGTCAGATTTTATCTGTCTCACTGTTTGAGGGCTATACCGAGGAAACCTTTGAAGTGGTTCGTACTAATTTGCTTTTTGCCTCTATCTCATTGTTTGTCATTCCTTTAATTAACTTTTATAAAGGATTTTTGCAGGGGCATTTGATTATGTATCCATCCTGTATATCCATCATTTTAGAGAATGTCATTAAATTGTTACTATATATTGGAATCTTTCATTTTTTTCATGATTTAAATTTAATTCATTCTGTTTTTATTATTTATTTTATCGGCTATTTTGTGAGTCTTGTTCTTTTGTTTATCTTTATATTTCCTTATTATAAAAAGCCAGGGAAAAGATTTAATTCCATATTTACCTTGTTAAAGACAAGTATCCCCTTTGGGATAGCAACGATGTTCTTTACAATTTACCAATTTATTGATTCCATCACGTTATCGATTCTTTTACCGGTAGAGGGATACTATACGGCTTATATGTTTGAAACGATACGTCTTATTTTTTTTCCTATTGTAATTGCCCAGGCCTTAGGTGGAGCCTTGAATCCTAAAATGAACTATATGTTTAAGGAGGATAGAATAGAGGAAGCCAAAGAGATTGCCCAGCGTTGTTCGTCGCTCATCATTTATATCCTGGTTCCTTTGATGTTTGTTATGCGCTATTTCTCAAATGAGATTTACAATTTATTCTATAAGCAGGAAAATGGGGCCACTATTCTTTATCATATTTCTATATTGATCATATTTTTTGGCATATACAAGGTTCTAATCGGACTATCTTTAGGATTGCCTAAAGCCCCTTACATTATTATTGCTACTATAATAAGTGCAGTTGCTAAATATATTTTAAACTATTTGTTCATTCCCAGCATGGGGTATTTGGGAGCAATTTACGCTACAATTGTAGCGGTAACCATCTGTATATTAGCTTCCTATTATGTACTTCATAAGGAAGGATTGCCTATTTTTTTAAAGAATTTAAAGTCGTTGTTTATTTCTGTTGCTTCCGTATTTGTTAGTATATTATTCGTTGTGATTTATCGAATGTGTTTCCTTCTAAATCATTATCCCATATATTATAGTATAGTGTTATATTCCATTCTATTGTTGGGACTTTATTATATTTTCCTTAAAATAATTAAACAAACGACCTACATATGCATAAAATAAAATAGGGTGTTGGCTATGAGTGCAAAGCTTGATGAATTTAAGGAATTCGTAAAACGACATCCCCTTTTAAAGGGAATGGTACAAAATAAAGAAAAAACCTGGCAGGAGCTGTATGAGGATTACTGCATTTTAGGGGAATCTGCCTTTGAGGATGTGGAAGAAAAAAAGCCTGTAGAGGAGAAGAAGGAAACCAAAAGTAGTACAGCTACGGAGGATTTAATTAAAAGTGTAGTTGGATATGTTAAGAAGATTGATCCTGATCAGGTCACAAAGACAGTGACAAGTATTCAAAAGGTCTTAGAGCTGTTTGGAGGTCTAGGTGGAGCCGCTACTGGATCAGCGCTGGCTAAGAAGAGTACAGGAGATCCATTATTTGATAAAAGATTCGATGAGTGGTACTAATGGATTATATGAGCTATTTATACCAACATTTAGATCTTTTAATGTACTTGCGGTATCATCCAAAATGGTATAAAATATTATATTATGAGCCAAGTTATTTTAAGGATTTTTTAAAAGAGGCTCAGACAAATTTGAAGATTAGACCTGTCGATAAGCTGGAAAACCTAAAGAATCGATTTCAGCTTTTATATTCTTTAACAAGTCTTATCTAGTAAGGAGTTACTATGCAGCAAATTTATGAACTAGCGGATCAGTATGCAGATGAATTTATGGCAGGCTCTGATTTTGGAAGACTCTTAGAGCTAAAAAAATGGATAAAGGAGCATTTGGCTTCCCAGATTGTCGGTTTCAAAACTGCTGAGGCTAAATATTTAGAAGCGAAGCAGTATGGAAGGTATCATCCTAATCTTGAGGAATATCAAAGGGCCTTTGTTTTAGCTAAGGCTAAGCTTTATCAGGAAGAGGCTGTATCAGAATATCTTAAGCTAGAGGCAAAACTTCAAAGAAAGCTAGATGAGGATTTCAATGAATTGAAAAAATCTATATCTAATAAATTTACATTAAATTTAACGAGAGAATTTTTTAAAAAAGACTTGTAATTTAAAAAATAATAGGTATAATGAAAGCTATAAAAAGAATAGAAATAAAATGACGTTGAAAAGAAGAGTAGTAAAATGGACGCTTTTTAGAGAGATCTCATTTGGTGAAAGAGATTAAGGGAAAGTTTTATGAAGATGGTCTTGGAGTTGTATTGCTGAGTCTTACAGGATAAGGTGATAACGAGTTTCGCCCGTTAAAGCGATAGAGCATGATAGTGCTTGAAAATAGGTCAGTTTTCTGGCGAACAAGGTTGGTACCACGTGATTAATATCTCGTCCTTATATGAGGACGGGATTTTTTTTATTTCTTAAGGAGGTAGCTTATGGAAGAAAGCAATGAAATTATAAAACTGAAAAATTTAACTAAGATTTATAAGGTTAAGAAAAAAGAGGTTGTAGCAATTCAGGATATTAATTTATCCATACAGGAAGGAGATATTTATGGTGTGATAGGGTTATCTGGTGCAGGAAAGTCAACGTTGATTCGATGTATCAATTACCTAGAAACACCAACCTCAGGAGAAGTATATTTTAAAAATATCAACCTAGGAACCTTGAAGAACAAGGAACTCAGAAAAATTCGCCAAGACATTGGGATGATTTTTCAAAGCTTTAATCTATTAGAGCAAAGAACGGTGTTAAAGAATGTTTTATTTCCTTTAGAGATTGCTCATACACCAAAGAAGGAGGCAGTTTCTAGGGCTGAAAAGCTCTTAGACATGGTAGGTCTATCCGACAAATTAAACGCCTATCCATCTCAGCTGTCAGGAGGACAGAAGCAGCGGGTTGCTATCGCTAGAGCCTTGGCCAATCAGCCCAGTGTACTGCTATGTGATGAGGCGACGAGTGCCTTAGACCCAAACACCACAAATTCTATTCTAGCTCTCTTGAAGGAAATTCATGAAACTCTAGGAATTACCATAGTCATCATTACTCACGAAATGCGAGTAGTAGAAGCCATCTGCAATAAGGTTGCGATTATAGATGAAAGCAGTATTAAGGAAACCGGTTCTGTACAGGATGTGTTTATAAATCCGCAGACTCCAATCGCGAAGAGCTTAATCTTTCCTAAGCTAGATATCATCAATCGTAAGGCTGGAAATACCCTTTTAAAGCTAGAGTTTGATGGTAATGTATTAGAGCCTGTGATTGCGAATATGATTTTAAAGACGAAGGTCCAGGTCAACATTATTGAAGCGAACATCAAATCAAAACATACCAAAATCTTTGGAGAGATGATTTTACAGCTTCCAGATGATGAGGCAGCGATAGCCAAGGTTAAAAATTATTTGACTATGGAGCATATCACCTTCCAAGAGGAACAATATCAAAGGGAGGTGGGACAATGATGTATACAGTTTTAGCCAAATGGAGTGGTTTAGGCTTTCAGGATTATGCCCAGCAGACGGGAATTACCCTGCTGATTGTCTTCCTATCTACTCTATTTGCCTACATCATAGGAATTCCTCTAGGAATTCTTTTGAATGTAACAGATAAAAATGGGCTTTGTCAATGTAGACCAGTCAATGTGGTTTTAGGAGTTATCATCAATGTCTTAAGATCAGCGCCCTTCATCATCCTTTTAGTTACTTTGCTGCCATTCATCCGTCAAATGATTGGTACAGGAACTGGAAATGCCCCCTTCATCATATCCTTGGTGATTGCGGCAGTACCCTTTGTGGCAAGAATGGTAGAATCCTCTTTAAAGGAAATGGATTATGGAGTTATTGAGGCCAGTAAAGCGATGGGAGCCTCCAAGCTGAGAATCATTGTGAGAATCATGCTTCCAGAGGCAAAGATATCCTTGATTGTTGGAGCTACGATTAGCTTTTCCACAATATTAGGATATACAGCTATGGCTGGAACCATTGGGGCAGAGGGCCTGGGAAATACGGCCTATATGTATGGCTATTTGCGTAATTTTACCGATGCGAAAATTATCAGTCTAGTCTTATTAATTGTCATAGTTCAGGTATTTCAGGAGCTTGGTATGCTTCTGGCAAAAAAATTAGATCATAGAAGAAAAGGAGAATAAAAAAATGAGATTTAATTTAGGAAAAAAGATTTGTTTAGGTGTTGTGTTAGGAACCTCTTTAGTGTCCTTAGGCTCCTGTGGAAAGACGTGGGAGCCTCTTGCTGAGGATGTAACGACAATTTGTATTGCAGCCTCTCCAACTCCTCATGCTGAAATATTAAAAGCGGCTAAGCCTTTATTTGAGGAGAAGGGCTATCAGCTCATTATTAAGGAATATACAGACTATATTCAGCCGAATTTAGCGACAGAGGATGGAGATGTTGATGCAAATTATTTTCAGCATGGTCCTTATTTAGATTCCTTTAATCAGGAACAAAATACACATTTGGTAAGCGTTGGGAAGGTGCATTATGAACCATTTGCCATCTATAAAGGGAATAAAAGCTCTCTAGAGGAAATTCAGGATGGAGATAAAATTTTAGTTCCTAATGATACAACCAATGAGGCAAGAGCCCTACTACTATTACAGGAGGCTGGATTAATCACGTTAAAGGAGAATGCGGGACTGGATGTTACAAAAAAGGATACTGTTTCTAACCCACATCATTACGATATTATTGAGCTAGAGGCTGCTCAAATTCCTTTGAATAGGTCAGATGCTGCCTTTGCAGTTATCAATGGAAACTATGCGCTACAGGCAGGGCTGTCAGGAGAAGATGCGTTAAAGTATGAATCTTCTACAGGTGTTGCAGCTCAAACCTATGCTAATGTGCTAGTTGTACGAGATGGGAATCAGAACCATAAGGCGATACAGGCTTTGTTTGAGGTTCTAACCTCAACTGAAATTAAGGATTATATCAAAGAGCAGTTTAAGGGAGCCGTAGTTTCTTTATAAAAAATAAAGGTGTCAAGAAAAAAAACTTGACACCCTATTTATTTGTGGTATAATGAGGAAGAATGAAATTATAGAAGGAGTGATTTATAAATGGTAAAACTTAGATTACAAAGATTTGGTGCACATAAGGCTCCAAGATATCGTATTGTTGCTGCCGACTCTAGAGCACCACGTGATGGTAAGTTTTTAGAAATTGTTGGTACCTATAATCCATGTACTGATCCTGCTACAATTACAGTTGATGCAGAAAAGGTTAATAAATGGTTAGCGAATGGTGCACAGCCAACGGTTACTGTAAAGAATATTTTAGAAGCAAACAATATCAAGACTACTAAGTAAGAGGTGGACTATGGTAAAGTTTGAAGAGTTAATTAAGAGTTTAATTCTTCCTTTGGTAGCTTATCCTGAAGATGTAGAAATCATCCTAGAAAATGAAGATGAAGATAATCTTGAGTATCAGGTAAAGGTGCATGCGAATGACTTTGGTAGAGTAATTGGAAAGAATGGCTATGTAGCTAAGGCAATTCGGACAATCCTTTATGCAGGTGCTTCAAAAGAAGGAAAAAGAATTCATTTAGACATTAATAGTAAGTAAGAGGCAATCCTTTTGGGATTGTTTTTTATTTTTAAAATTTTATTGAATTTTATTGAATTTTTTATAATTATCGTATATAATAGTAGTAAAGGAGGTAAAAAAATCATGTTAGAGTTTTTTGAATATGATGATGCAAGCGGATTTGCAAGTTTCTATGATAGTCATATCACCTTGAATAAAACACTTCTAAAGTATTTTACGGATGCATATCGTGTAAGAGTGGCTGTAGATAAGGAACTAGATAGTGTTTATGTCTATGTAGTGAATAAGGACTATGCTTTGAGTGGAGAGTTAAAAGAATCATCTTTATTGCCAGTATCCATTTCTAAAACCTATGCGAGAATCTGTTCCAGACCTTTAATAGAGTATTTATCTAAAGTTTTTGATTTACAGATAGGAAAAAAAGAATTTAAACGATACAAGGCTTGTTATGATGAGCAGAAAAAGGTTATAATAATTAATATGAAAGGAGAGGTAGTATGATAGAGGAATATATGGTATGGGTATGGTTAAGTGTTTTTGTGCTAACCATCGTAATTGAGGCGATTTCCCAGGACCTGATTTCAATCTGGTTCTCTTTAGGTGCTATTATTGCCCTGATATTATCCGCTTTTCCTATCATTCCATGGTATGCTGAGCTCGTTGTGTTTGCGGCAGTATCCTTCTTGGTTATGGCACTGACAAGACCGTTGGTTAAGAAATTGCTACTCAATGCTACAAGGTATACAAATGTTGATGAATTTGTAGGGAAAAGAGTTAAGGTGATTACTGATATTTCTAAATTTGAAAATGGAGAAGTTAAAATTCATGACATCATTTACAATGCAAGCTTGATGGAAGAAGAGACGGAACCTATTTTAAAGGATGAAGTTGTGGAAATTGTAACTTTTAAGGGAAATAAAGTTGTTGTAAAAAAAATTAAGTAGAAAAAGGAAGGTTTAAAAGAATGAATACAGGAATTATAGTTGCTATTGTTTTAAGTGTTGTTTTATTGGTTCTTGTAATTTTATTGATTACGAGAATTAAGATTGTACGTCAAACTCAGAAGTTGATTATTGAGCGTTTAGGTGCATATCATGCTACCTGGTCCGTAGGGTTTCACTTTTTAGTACCATTTATTGATCGTGTTGCTCAAATTGTTTCTATGAAGGAGCAGGTTAGTGATTTTGATCCACAGCCTGTAATTACGAAGGATAATGTTACTATGCAGATAGATACGGTTGTGTTCTTCCAAATTACAGACCCTAAGCTTTACTCCTATGGTGTAGAAAATCCTATTGCTGCATTAGAGAACTTATCCTCTACAACATTGCGTAATATCATTGGTGAGCTAGATTTAGATGAGACCTTAACCTCACGTGATATCATCAATACAAAGATGCGTTCCATCCTTGATGAAGCAACTGACCCATGGGGAATTAAGGTAAACCGTGTTGAGGTGAAAAACATTTTACCTCCAAAGGATATTCGAGATGCGATGGAGCGCCAAATGCGTGCAGAACGTGAACGCCGTGAAAAGATTCTACTTGCTGAGGGTGATAAGCGTAGCCAAATTCTTCAGGCAGAGGGTGAAAGAGAATCTCAGATTTTAAGAGCCGATGCTGAAAAGCAGGCGATGATTAAAAAGGCAGAAGCAGAAGCAGAATCTATTTTAAAGGTTAAAACAGCCGAAGCAGAGGGTGTTCGTCTTACTCGTCAAGCTCAGGCAGATGGTTATAAAATGTTAGTTGAGGTAGGCTTAACTAAGGAAGTCTTAGCTGTTAAATCCTTTGAAGCATTTGAAAAGGTTTCTGATGGTCAGGCAACTAAAATTATTATTCCATCCGATATGCAAAATTTAGCTTCTACCATTGCTGGCGTAGCTGAAGTCGTGAAGGATAAAAAGTAAATCACAGGAGGAAAAGAGCTATGCGTTTAAGCAAGTATCTAAAGGGCTGTACGGAGGTATACCATACCACGCTTGACCCTAGAAAGGCTAGTGCTGTTCGCATTCATCTAATTCCACCCAAAAAACCCAAGGCTGGCATACCTTGGGTTGTTGTCTTAAATGGGTATTCCATTTTACCCTTACAGACATCCTGGGCAGTTCTTTTAAAGGAATTTATGAGTGCATTAAATGAGACGAAGGGAAATGCTTTGACGGATTTAGATATTGAGCATTTAATTGATAAGACATTGGTTCAGGTGCGAGCTATTTTTAAGTACGCGAAGGAAGAGGACCTAAAGGAGGATTTAGGTCAGATTGTTGAGACGATAAAGGATATAGCCTTTGGAAAAGAGCCAAATGAGGATATCGGCTATATGACTCTATCTAAGTATGCTAAATATATGAAGGCTCCTCATCGTATGGATATAATGGTCTCTGCAATGGAAAAGAACGGCAGATGGAATTGCAATCAGCATTGTCTTCACTGCTATGCCTCTTGTGAGGCTATGGCTAGTACTAAGGAGCTCTCCACAGAGGAATGGAAGCATATCATAGATGTCTGTAGGAAGGCTTGTATTCCTTCTTTAACCTTTACTGGTGGAGAAGCTACCTTGCGTGAGGATTTAGTTGAGCTGGTTGAATATTCAAAGTGGTTTGTTACTCGACTGAATACAAATGGAATTTTGCTCACTAGAGATCTTTGTGATAAGCTTTATGAGGCAAGCCTAGATAGTGTTCAGGTTACACTTTATTCCTCTATAGAGGATATACATAATACCTTGGTTGGGGGTAAGCACTTTAAGGAAACAGTGACAGGAATTCAAAATGCAATTGCTGCAGGGCTAGATGTCAGCATCAATACCCCTCTGTGCAGCTTAAACAAAGATTACCTAGAAACTCTTAAGTTTGCAAGCCAGCTTGGTGTAAAATATTTTTCCTGCTCTGGTTTAATTCCTTCAGGAAATGCGATGAAAGAAAATTCCTTAGGTACTGCCTTATCGAAAAAAGAAATTTTACAGATAGTAAAGGAAGCTGTTTCCTTTGTCCGGGAAAATGAGATGGATCTTTCATTTACTTCCCCAGGTTGGATTTCAGAACAGGAATTACGCAAATTAAAATTAGTTGTTCCTTCCTGTGGAGCCTGTTTATCAAATATGGCAGTCGCTCCGAATGGAGATGTGATTGCCTGCCAATCCTGGTTAAATGGGTTGTCCTTTGGGAACCTACTTAAGGATGACTGGGAAGAAATTTGGAATCATAAGGATTGTGTAAAAATAAGACAAAGAGCGATTCTAAAAAAAGAAACCTGTTTACTGGGTGAGGAGGAGCGCAAATGAAAAAATTTATTTGTCTTCTCTTAGCTTTATTCGCGTTTTTAGGATTGACCGCCTGTGATGGGGAAAAGCAACCTTTAGATGTGATAGAGGATTATACTATCTATGTTCATCCAACAGAGGAAGGAAATCTAGAAATGCGCTATAAAATCATCTGGCATGTTCTAGACTCAGAAAAGGAAGGACCTTTGGAGTGGGTTCGCATTGGAGTGCCAAATCAATATGCTTTTCATCTAAAAGCACTTAGTCCAGCAATTTCTTCGATAAAGCGTGACACCTCAAATGGGTCTTATATCCGTTTGGATTTGAATAGACCCTATATGGCAGGAGAAACTGTGATTCTTGAATTTAGCTTTTTACAGACACATATCTATACCTTAAAGGATGACAAGGTAGAATATCGCTTCATTCCAGGCTGGTTTGATGATATACAGGTAAAGGAGCTCATGGTATGCTGGGAGAAAAGCAATGTCATCTATCATAACAGCAATCAGGAGGATGATACCTATTATATCTGGAAGGAAAGCTTAGATTATGGGGAAAGCATTCAAATAGATTTACGATATAAGCAGGAGAGCTTTGTCAATTTAAGTACTGACAATACCTATTCAAACGATGATGGAGATTTTCCAATGACAGTAGTTATTGCTATTACTATCATAGTCTTAATCTTCATTTTTATCGCTATATTCTCAGCAGTTAGAGATGATGGGTATTATGCCCATCGTGGTTTCAGTGGGCGAATCAACTTTTGGCACTGGAGCTGGTGGCATACACTAACCCATCGCGGGGTAGACCGTCATGGCGAAAAGCTACCTCATATTAAAAATAATGGTTCTAGTGGTGGAGGAGGCTCCTCTTGTGCATGTGCCTGTGCGTGTGCTTGTGCAGGTGGAGGAAGAGCTGGCTGTTCTAGAAAGGATTTTTATCAGTCAGAACTAGAAATCAATAAAATAATTAAAAAATTAGATGTTGTTCATTGTGAAGAATGTAAACAAGAAAAAGAATGAAATAGAGAATGTTATTATTCATAAAAGAATGTTTCATGGAAAACGACCTGAGAAATCAGGCCGTTTTTTAGTTATATAGTACTATATATTCCTTATTTGTGATTAGATGTGTCAGGAAGGACATAAGAGATTTTATGGTTTACTAAGAATATTCTCTTAGACCACTATTGAGTTGGAAAGAAGACTTTTTAATAATTTACTCAAGATGAAACTTAATTGATGTAAAAATCGAATCAGTATGATATAATCTATCAAAAGGGAGATGATCGATGAATAAATATGAATACATTTAAAATTTTGTATAATGAGAAACAATATGCTGTTGTCAAATTCTAAAAAAATTTGAAATAGGTTTATTTTTTTATATACATAAGGGGTACTGACAAAATATTATACTCATTAGATGAAAATAATTTAAAATATAACATTTTTTATTTTTTTGAAATAAAAGAAGACTAAAATCTGTTATATATAATGAAAATATATTTTTCAAACAAAGGGGAGCTTGGTGATATTATGAAAGAAAGGAGACTTTATCATAGGATACAATCTGGGAATGAGGAACAAATCCATAAATTATTCAATGAGATTTATAGTACATATGGTAAACTCGTATTCTTTGTTATTTCGAAATATGTTTACCAATATCAAGATATAGAAGATTTGACGAATGATGTTTTCTTAAGCTTTTTTAATCAAATTCAGCAAATAAATTTAAAAGGAAATATTAAATCCTATTTGGCGATATCTGCCAAAAATACAGCTTTAAATTTTATAAAGAGGCAGAAGGCTAATATCGAGGTATCCGAAAGTATTTTCTTAATTCCGGATAAGAATAATAATTCCTATTACCTTCTTCTAAAGGAACTGGAAGAATGCTTATCCAAAGAAGAAATAGACATTGTTTTAAAACATGTAGTTGAAGGAATAAAATTTAGATTCATAGCTGAAGAAATGAAAAAGCCAACCAATAGTGTCATTACAACCTATCATCGAGCGATTAAAAAATTTAAACAATATAAGGGCGGAAGATAAAATGTCTAAAAACTATATAGAGAAGGCAATTGAGGAAAAAGTATTATTTAAACCTGATTATTCCCAAATAAAAGAAAAAGTGGATATTGAGCCTAAAAGGAAAAATAGGAAAAGATGGGTATGGCCTAGTCTTAGTATAGGATTCGTTTCTATAACGATAATAGTGGTAAGTATTCTCATCATATATTTAAGAAGCAACCCTATTACACCTTTGCCTACAGTCCATGAAGGAGTACACTACACGAATATCCAAAATATTATGGGAGGTGGGGGAGGAAATCAAGATATACAACCACCATTTCCATTGATTTGGTGCTCTATTGATATAGAAAAGGACCATTATAATTATAACGAAGTATTTACGATGAAATATACAATTCATGGCTATACAATTGATGGCATTACTAGTGATCATGTAGCGGATGACAAGGTTTTGGACTTTAAAATTGTTTCTGATAAATTTGAATTCCTATCTCCAACAGAATATCATTTCGATTTACAAACAGATGTCAGTATTTATGAAAATATTCTTTCCTTTGGGAATGAACAAAAGGACACAATTTTTCCTATTGAAATGGAATTAAAACTAAAAGCAATCCAAAAATGTGATTTAGTAGAAAGTATTCAAATTTTATTAAAATTTCCTTTGAAGGAGAATTTTAAAGAGAATTTGATAAATTTTTACGATAGT
>UQGR01000030.1 GCA_900540705.1 uncultured Mollicutes bacterium | reverse complement strand
CGGTGGTTGGATGGGATTTTGATAAGGGAGAATATGCGGGTATATTTGCAGATGGTGAATACTTTTCCATTCAAAGTCATTCACGATATGAACCCTTTCAAATGAATCGAACAAAAAAATATTCCTTTCATTTTGAAAACATCAATTTTATTCACGCAAAAATTAAAGTTTCAAGAATAACTCAAGAAAGTGGTTCAAGTTATGATATATATGAATCTATGTCTAATTTAGAATTCGAAAATATAGATGAAACAGCAGATTTAAAAAAATTATCAACTCCTAAATATATTCTCTTTGAGCGTCACATTGAAGATAATACCTTAGATATTTCTGCCAGTGTTCAAGCTTTAGAGGTTAAGTTAATTGAAATTCGTTTTTATAAAAATAGACCTTTATAAAAGGGAGTCCATGCGGAACTCCCTTTTTTTTATTTTTTGTACATTAAATTACCATCAACATATACCTGTTTTACATCTATACTTTCATCAAAAAATATAATATCTGCTCGTTTTCCAACTTTTAAGGAGCCAATCTCCTCATCTCGATGTAGAAGTCGAGCTGGATTGAGAGAAATCATTTTCACTGCTTCAAAAAGAGGTACTCCGATGTTTAGCATTGTCCGTATAAGCTGATCTGCACAAGCGACAGAGCCTGCAAAGCTGGACATATCTGGCATAAAACCAACACCATTTTTTATTAATACCTGATGATGATCTTCTGGATTTCCTAGATAAAATAATCCATCTCCAAAACCAGCTGCACTCATAGAATCGGTAACAAGAATCACCTTGTCATACCCTTTGTTTTTTATGATTAATCGTAATAATGTATCTGGTAAATGATGTC
The DNA here is from genome assembly GCA_900540705.1 of uncultured Mollicutes bacterium. Classification (GTDB taxonomy): domain Bacteria; phylum Bacillota_I; class Bacilli_A; order Acholeplasmatales; family Anaeroplasmataceae; genus Pelethenecus. Next base: position 23,854 of record UQGR01000030.1, on the reverse strand, counting down.
CATCCGCAATTGCTTCTAAATAAAGCTCATCCTCTAGATAGGCCGCTTCATTAATTCCTGGATGTCGATAGCAGTTTTTCCTTACAATTCCTGAAGTCATGGAATACATATGAGTTACAGACCTAAATCCATGCTGTACGGCAAGATGAACCTGAAAATCCTCAGCACTAGAATGACCAATGGAGGCATTGATTCCTCTTTTATAAAGCTCATCTCCTAGCTCATAAGCTCCCTCTAACTCTGGCGCTATCGTCCAGCGTAAAATACTAGAGGATGCAGAAAGAATTCGTAAGTATTCCTCCTTTTCTGGATTTTTAATATATTGAGATGGAATGGCTCCCTTTTGTTGTAAAGATAGATATGGACCTTCTAGATGTACCCCCAACAAGTGAACAGGAATCTCTTTATTATTTTTAATTTGATCAAAATTCTTTAAAAATTGAATCGTGTATTCTAAATCAGAAGCAACCGTCGTAGGAACAATGGAGGTTGTCCCGTGCTTCATATGCAGCGTTGTAGCTGCCACAAAAGCTTCTAAGGTCCCAGCCATATAATCATATCCATTTCCACCATGTGTGTGAATATCGATAAACCCTGGCGATACATATAAACCACTTGCATCTATGACAGGACACTCCTCTTCTATATTTCCTATTTCCTTTATAATTCCATTTTCTATTAAAATATCTGCCTTTTCTATTTTATCTTCAAAAATGACCATTCCATTTTTTATAATAGCCTTATTCATAATTTTTCTCCTCTGCTTCTATCCTCTATACGTAAGGATTATTTTCTGGATCACGATACACTCTTAATCCATCATTCAGCTTTGTCAACTCTTCCATAAGCATTGTTGAAACATCAAAATTTTTCTCATAATTATCTTGAATTCTTTGAGGATGAACAGATTTGACCAATGGAAGAACTCCACATTTCATTCCCCAGGACAGTACAAGATTTGCCACTGAGCTTTCTGTGAAATCTGCTAATTTCTTCAATGTATCATTTTGAAATACAAGGCCTTTGGCAAATAAACCAAATCCTATAACTGTAATCTTATGATTTCTGCAGTACTCCAAAAATAAGGTCTGCTGGAGAAAAGGATGAAATTCAATTTGACAAAACATAGGCGAGATTTTAGCATCTTTGACTAGTCTATCTAAATAATATAAGGTGATATTACAAACGCCAATTGCTCGACAATACCCTTTTTCGTATAAATATTCCATTCCTCTCCACGTATCTAGCAAATCCTCATAGCTTCTAGGCATCCAATGAATAAAATAAATGTCCACATATTCTAAATTCAAGTTTTTCAAACTTTTTTTACATTCCTGAATTACTTGCTGGTATCCAGTTTTTTTGGCATATAATTTTGTACTAACAACAATGTCTTTTCTGGCAATTCCGCTGTCTGCAATAGCCTTGCCTACTTCCTTTTCATTTTCATAAACTGCAGCAGTATCAATTAGTCGATAGCCAGTTTCCAAAGCAGTTCGTACACTGTGATAAGCCTCCTCCCCTGTAGATAGAAATGTTCCCAGTCCTATCTTTGGAAGATGGTTCATATGGATGTTACTCATTTAATTAGCAAAAATTAAACAAGGCCAAATATTTTCTGGATTTCCATTCATATTTCTAACGCTGGAATAAGCTGCATCCATCGTTTCATTTGTCATGATAATTGTAAAATTATCAGACTTCAATGTGTTTTTCATAAAATCAGTTATGTCAATATAATAAGTCATAAATGCTTCGTTTACAGCAACACATTCTAAATCTGTAATTAAGGTACATTCTTTATTTGGATCATAAATCTGGGAACCATAAGGATAAACAGAAATTGGATATTCTCCTGTTTCATCCCAAGGTAGAGAAGGATTGTTTGTTGGATTATTGATATATGGTGCATTTCCCCAGGTAAGCTCAGACGCTTCCCATTTTAAATTTTCTGCTGCCCAGAAGAAGAAATGCTGTTTTGCACTCTTTGATGTCGTAGTGATTCTTAAATATACCTTCTCACTGGAGGATAAAACAGACCGGTCAATGGTGTATTCCTCAAAGATTACACGGTTCAAAAGTGGCTCATCATGAGATCCCTTGAAATAATAATATCCATTAGGATTTATCGTGCTTTCATAATTTCCACGATTGATATTCCCCTCCTGCGTAGGATAAAGGAAGGTCCCCTCTACTGGATCAAAATAATTTGATTTCTCTGGCATTACAAAGCTGTCTTTATCAGATAATATTCCATTTTCACAATTTTCTATCGCATTATTTTTAATCTTAGTTCCTTCCTTGTAGACTTCAAAGTACATAGCTGTCTTTAAATTCTTGATGGTATTACTTTGAATATCTAGCTTGTAAACTCCTAAGGATGGGTCATTCCATACATAGGAATAGGAAACGGAAATTCCTTTGCTATCCCCTGTAATATCTACCACCTGATTGTTTCGAATTACTGTATTTGGTCCAAATAAAACATTTATACCTATAGAACCATCCTTTAAATTTTTAAATGTGTTGTTATAAATTTGCGTATCTGGCGTACCATAGGAAATTTGGATTCCTCCTGCAGCATTCTCTACCTCATTTCCATACACTATATTTCCTGGTCCTGTGGCATCATGTGTAGAGCCTGGATTTCCTAAGCCAATGCCTGTCCTAGTTAAATTCTTCACCTTGTTCTTGGTGATGACATTTAAGAATTCATCCTCTCCATGTAAATCTAATGGTTCATCCTGACATCCATCTACTGTGTTGTCATAAATTAAATTATTATGGGTTACATAGGATAAAATAATTGCATGTCTTAGATATGGTCCTGTGAAGATGTTGTGAGCAACAAAGTTGTATCTAGAATCTGTTGTAGACCCAACCATCGTAAAGGACTCAAAGCCGTTTCCAGCAATACAAATTCCATAGCCTGCACCACCACCGCCAATATCTGTTGCATCAGAAATGGAACAATCTATTACTCGACACTCTTGTGTTTTTCTCAGGTAAACACCAGCTACTTGGAAATAAGATATTTTACAATTGCGGATGACTACATTTTTTGTAGGTTCAATTGGATCAGAATTTAATACTGCAATCTGAGTATTAGGCGCATACTGATTCCCCTCCGCATTGGACTGACTTGTATTTAAATCCACAGGCATTTTATCCTCTGGAACCTCAGCTGTAAAAGAAAGATCACTAACTGTTACATTAGAAGCATTCATAATTGTCAAGGTTGCCGTTTGCTTAGATAAATTGTGTTCTGCAGAAAATTTTGAAACTAAGAACGTACTATCTGCACCTGCACCCTTTATATTTAAATTATTTGTATACACATAGATATGTGAAAAATAAGGACTGCTTAAGGTATTGGAAGAAAAATAATACCGGCCTGCTGGAAAATAAATGTAATCATTTTCCTTTGCAGAAGCAATAGCTTGTTTTACGGCGTTCGTATTGTCAAAATCCTCATCATTTGCTTTGGCACCAAACATTACTACATTAATTCGGTTCCCTGTAGATTGATTTTCATTTGGTAATGTAAAAACACTTCCATCAGGATTGTAAAAGCCTGGCTTTTTATACTCCTTGTTGTGTCCCCAGTCTCCCGTATACTCATAGTCTAATCCGTCTGTATAGTTTGGATCTAGACTTGCATCAATTCGGCTATCCTCATCCACATCCACTGTACCATTATCATCTAGCACAGAAGATGGCTTCTCTTCCTCTGTAGGATTACAGGAGGCCAAGATGAAGATGCTTAAAATTCCCATTAAGAAACAAAGTATTCGTTTCATTGTTTCACCCTTTCTATTCTGTAATATTATTTTTTTGAAAGGTATTCGGTCCATTGTTGATATATACTCCATACGTACAGCCACGAATCGTATTTTCGATGACCTGTGTATATTGTGTTCCTCTGGCAACCGTAACACCATATTTGCAATTTTCAAAGACATTTTGGTAAAGGACATTCCCGTACCCACTTTCATCGTGGGAGGAACCTGTATTCCCTAACCCTAAACCAGCTCCTCTTCTAGAGCCGTATGCATAATTCTTACTAAAAACATTTAAAAATTCATCCTGCCCATGAACATCAAAGGCATCATCTGCAGAGTCTAATACCTGATTGTTATAAAACAAATTGTTATGGGTTACATAGGAAAGAATAATTCCATGCCGGATATAAGGTCCTATGACCTGTACTCCTTCCACGATGTTATAACAGGAATCTAGTCTCGTATCGACGTATTTAAAATATTCATGCCCATAGCCACGTATCTCAATTCCGTAACCTGCTCCTCCACCACCAATATCTGTAGCCTTGGTAATGATGGAATCAGAAATTTTACAATTTCTAGTGCAATACAGACGAATCCCATCATACTGGAAATAGGAAATGTGAACGTTATGGATATAGATATTTTGAGTCAATGTAGCTAAAGAGGTATTATAAACTACAATTCCAAAGGCTGGAGCGTACTGGTTCCCCTCTGGGTTGTTGACCTTCGTATCGTTGTAATCTGGAGGTAGACAGGAATCATCCGTATTGGCAGTAAATCCTAAGCTGGAAATTGTACAGCTAGAGCCATTTCCACAGGCTAAGGTTGCCGTCTTCTTTCCAATGGATTTATCCACATATTCTTTATTTTGAAAGCTAGATATCAAGATGGATTTATCTTCTCCTGCTCCTCGCAAGTTCACTCCTGGCTTCAAATAAATATGAGCATAATACGGGCTAGTGATTGCCGCTGTATGGAAATAATATTTCCCGGCTGGGACGAATATCTCATCTCCTGGCTTAGCGGCAGTGATTGCCTTTTGAAAGGCGGGAGTGTTATCAAAGCCTTCATCATCTGCCTTAGCCCCAAACAGCTTGACGCTCAAAGTAGAGCCAGTTGTCTCATTTGGAGTAAACTCCTTATGCTCTTGTCCATCCTTTGTATAAAGGCCTGCATAGGTATGGCCCTTATAATAGGGAAATAAAGCCGCCTTTTCTTCAGCAATTTGATACTGGTACTCTCCAGTAAAGTTGATATTTTCTATAGGCTTTTTTACCCCCTTAACTATGACATGAAACACTTTTGTAATCTCCTGATTTTCAAGAGAGAGCTTCGCAGTTAAAATAACCTCTTCATCCTGTTCGGTAGGAAATATCTTTCCATCTGTAGATAAAATTTCCTCTCGATTAGACTCCCAAGAAATCAAAACTCCATATTTTTCTGTTTGAGGAAGTAAAATATCCTCCTCTAGCAGCTCTGCAACCGCAATCTCTTCTGCAACCTCATTCAATTGGTCTAAAGCTTGATTTTTAGAGGTTGTACAGGCGGTAAGAAATAATACTATAACTAAAATTAAACCACGTTTCACAGGAGTTCCTCCTATGAGGTTTTTGTTCTATCATACGCGTTTCGATAAATTTCGACATATTCAGATATGTTTGCATCCTCATAAGCCTTTTTAATTTGACTTACAGAGGAAACACTATTTTTATCCGAACGAATATATAAATATATCATACTCAGCTGGTCATCACCGATAGATAGAGTAGATAGTCTTGCGGCCTCCTGTCTAGTTAAGGAATAACAAGGGGCAGATAACTCTAACAGCTTAGATGGCTTGTTATAGCCTAGGGTAAGAACACCACATTGTTCATAAAGGTTATATCCCTCCTGAGCCGCTGGTGTCATATTCTGATATTCAAAGCCAATATCCGCCTTATAGCCAATCGCCATACGAATTCCCATAAACTGCTGTCCGAAGGTTGCCACATCTCCATTGGTATAAAAGGCAGCTTGGTCTACAATCCATTTTGACAAGGTTGGAACCTTGTTTCCATTTGGTAGTGTATACTGATTTTCAAAATCTGCCATTACTCCTGGAATACCAAAGTTTTGAACATTACTTCCAAACTCTGTAAAGAAGAAATTGAATAGCTCTAAGGCTTTATCTAGCTTTTCTCCTGTAGCATTTTTAGAGATAGCCCAGCCATCAATCATTACAGTTCTAGGAATTTCAATATAATGATAGAACTTATCATCATGCATTCCCTCTAGTGTTGTCACTGGTGGAAGCATAGCCTTTACAACTCCAGTTGGAGAGCTGGCCGCTGTAGAAGGAATAAAATCAAAGGTCATAAAGCCTAGCTGCTTCACAGTGGAAGCGCCACTAGAATTCACATTCAAGTCTGAGGAATAAAAGATGGAACGGAAATCCGCACTATTATTCGTATCATCATAGTCAGAATTGATTAGACCCTCACTAAACAAATCCTTTAAATAATCAATTCCCTCAAAAAGCTCATCCTGATAGAAGCTATATTGTAGGGTGTTACTTTCATCCACAAACCAAAGACCTGTATAAGTGTTTGTTCCATATACTCTAGTTCCACCAAAATAATTGATGAGCTTAAAAATTTCCGCTCTTTGATTTTTTGTTCTAAAGAAGAAAGGAACAATCTCACAGCTACCGGTCTGTCCAGTAGTTAGCTTGAATAACGTTTTAGGATGTAGCTTCATAACTCGCCACAATGCCACCAGCTCATCCATGTCATATACAGCTGTAGCTCCTAAATATAAATCACTTCTTTTTTCTAAATCTGGATAATTGGCATCAATATAGCGAATCAACTGGTCTCTTGCAGCTTGAGCTGTAAGCTTTCCACCTACGGCAGCATTGTTTTGAAGCTCTACAATGTTAGTTGTTTTCCGGCTTCTGCTTCCAATCCAATATCCATCATAGGAAACAGTTAAGGTCTCTGTTTCTGACTGAACAGAATCCGTATCTAATAGGGCCTCAATCCAAGAATTTCTTCCATAGAATACCTTTGAGAACTCATCTAACTCTGCAACATAAGGAACATTATATATTCCGCCATCATAAGCCGTAAGCTGCTGCTTAATCAAAGGATAGCTGTCCAAGTATGCCATAAAATCAGGTAGCTTCTCCTTGTAATCTAATAGGTTTACTAGCTTTCCTCTAGCACCATATTCCATAAAGGTTTCTGCAACATTACCACCATAAATTTCAGCATCCTCAAAATTGGTTGCTGCAGCAATCTGAATCATGTTTGTGGCAGTCTGCCCCTGAACGGTAACATCCTTTATACTGATGTTTAAGTGATTACCGATATAATTCCAAGCTGGCTTAATTTGACCATTGGTATAAATAGAGCCATCTGGCAGAGTGATTGGAGACCCTGTGTTGTAGGTCAATGTCTTTAATGCATTTCCTGTGGCAAAATTTATTCTTAATTCAGTTTTTGTTTTGTCTGTATTTTGTCCTGGGTCAACTGGAATGTTAGGACGACAGCTAGATAATACTGCAATCCCTAAAATTCCAACCGCAAGACCCCATAGTTTTTTCTTCATGTTACTCCTCCTGAACTAGGCTGTAGGCAGCATCATCCACATACAGCTCTGAATTTGGACAGGTTCTTAAAATACTTGCCGGACAATCCGGAGTAATTTCCCCCTGCAATGTATTTTTTATAGCAAATTTTTTTGTTGGACCAGGTACTACCGCAACCTTCCATTTGCAGTTTAGCAAAGGAGGAATGGTTATGGTTAGTGCCTGCTTCGGTACTAGCTCTAGTCTTTCAAAGCATCCATCATTTACCTGCTGATTTCTGCATACCTCATCTAAATCTACCGTCTTTACTGTAAGCGGATCGTTAAAATCGCAGAAGGCAGGGTCATTAAAGGCAAGATGCCCATTCTCACCGATTCCCAAGATGACAAGGTCAATTGGCTTTTCGTTTAATAATTGTGTATATAACTCTAAATCTTCTTCTACAGAAGGGGTAGTCCCTCCAAATGGATACCAGTGTCCCATAGAAACATAATTTACCAGTCGATCTTCCAAAAATTTTGTAAAGCTTTGAGGAAGGGATTTATCAATTCCTACATATTCATCCATATGAAATCCTGTAACCTTAGACCAGTCAATATCTGTATCCTTTAAATACCTTAGCATTTCATTTTGAGAAGGTGCACTGGCAAAAATCACTCTCGCCTCTCCTTTTTCAGAGATAGCTTGTTTAATTAAGGCTTCTATTCTTTTTCCAGCGACAATACCCATATCCTCTCTCGTCTTACTGATGTGAACCTCTAATTCACCATATTTTTTTATTACTTCTTTCATTGGTTTACTCCTCTACTAATTTTTTTATAAATAGGAATCCCCAGTGTTCAGGTTTTTCCTCAAAATAAATCTCACAATGCGCATTTAATAGTTTAGAAAATAAGAATAAAATATAATATCCTCGATAGGAATCAAAGGCTTTAATCTGCATAAATTCCCATGTATGGTTTATATAATGAGGCTTTACATAGGTAAATGCCCTTTTCAAAGCTTCATTATTTGTAAAATCATACCCATAATCCTTTAAAAGATAGGCACTTTCTAACAGCATTTTAAGTCCCATGGTAGTATAGCTTTTGGTCTTTGTACGAACTAGCTCTAATGGCAACAAGCCTCTCTCATCAATCTGAAAATCCAATCGTTCTAAAAGCTTATCATAATAGGTCCTCGCAATGGCTTGATCCTGTCCAATAAACCTTGAAATATTTAAAATCAATAGATCATATAAGGACCCCTGATTGTTCTTTCTTTTTCCTTGAATCAATCCCTGCTCAGAGGTAAGCAGCCATTCTAAAAATTCACTATGCCATTCCTTCATATTTAAATAAAATTCAACTGGTAAAAGACTTTCCTGTTGGAGAATATGAAGCAAATTCAATGCATATCCATAGCTTGCCGCATAATCAATAATCCCTCCAGGCTCTCCATCATTTACACCAGGAATGCACTGAGCATACCGAAGATTTGGATTCATTTTCGTCTTTTCATCAAGAAACCAAAAGGTGTTATGCTCCAGTAAAATATCTAAATATCCTTTGTTACGGGTAATATAGTACAGAATGGAGCTCAAATAGGTAATATATGCTAAGGTTCTTAAGGATTCCTTATCTCCATGAATCGCTTCTGGATTGTCTACCCCATCTCTTTCCACATAAGGAAGTCCATCCTTTGTATCAGGATTTGGCCAGTGATAAATGGAACATGACATATAATCATGAGGATTTCCACTAGGAGCCAGATGCTTCTTCTCTGTTACACTTTTTATACCGAAGGACACAGCCTCCTTTAAAAGATTATCCAATTGACGGATTTCTTGATCTGTCAGTTTATCCTTTAAAAGCTCTATATCCTTTTTTTGAAACATATAAAGATTATTGACAATTTCATCAAAATATTGGTTTAATCTCATCTCCACCTCCATAAATATCTTCTAATAAAATATATTGAAGGCTGGTACTCTTCTTCAATGTATACTTCTTTATTCCAAAATAATGCTTTGCAATATAATAGAAGTAATTGTCATATTCCTCAACAAAAGGAATCTCCTGTGAGTATTCCCAGCGCTCAACACTATCATGTGCCCCATAGTAATCTATAGCTGCACATAACAAAGGATATTTTTTTATATCCAAAGAAATTATTTTGCCAATTTCTATAAAAAGCTTTAGATTCATAAAATAGTAGCTTCTTGAATTGACTCTTTTCAGCTCTAAAGGCATTTTCCCATCCTTTAAAATCTGTTGTTGCATCCGCTCTAAATATCTAGATTTTATCGTAACAAGCATATAAAAATCGTCTAGAAAGACAGAAAGAATCAAGAGAAGGTAATCATACACTAAGGCATGATTATTTGTACATTCCATCATTTCTTTACCAAAGGATGAAGCGATAAGCCACTCCTTAAATTCCTTCAGCCAGGATTTCATTCCCTGTAAAAGCTCAGCATCTAATAGTCCTTGTCCCTTTAAGCATTGTAATATAGCTAAAGCATACCCAAAGGATACTCCAAAATCGATGATTCCACCTCTTTGTCCCTCATTGACACCAAGCATAGCCTGGCCATGATTTAAATTCGGCAGCATCTTGGTTTCAGGATTGATGAAGAAGCAAAATAAATGCTCTCTCAAACGCTGATAGTAAATATCCTCTTTTGTGATATAATAGACGATTCCTAAATAGTACACTGCATACGCAAGCTTTCTAAGGGCAAGCTTATCTCCTTCTAAATGCTTCGGATTTTGAAAGCCATCTCTTTTGATATAAGGAAGTCCATCCTCTGTATCAGGATTTGGCCAGCTATAGATAGAAAAGGATTCATATTCATGCTTATCCTGAACCAATACCATTTCCTTTTTAAAGGTTACACTTTGCAGAGGCATATTTAGTGCCTCCCTCGCAAGCTTCTTCAACCGAACCAGATTCTTCTCACTAATTTTATGTTTGATGTTACGTAGCTCATCCTCACCAAATGCATATAAGCTGTTTACTGGCTCATGCATAAATTCCTTAAAGGTCACTTACCTCATTCCTTCCCTGAATAAACCGTAATGTAAATTTATATTTCAAAAAATAAAAGATATAATAGATTGCTGTATAGATAAAGGCATATCCAAAAGGCTCCACAGGAAAAGGTACAGATGAAGTATCTAACCCGCCGATGTGAATAATCAACCGATTGATGAGCTCATAGACTCCAATAACCAGCAATACCGAAAAGAAATTTTCTAAAAACGCATAAAGCCATGTTTTGATTCTTTGAAAGGATTTCATTTCCCCATATTTTTTTTGAAGGGACAATCTGGTTTTAAAAGCCGATTTAATAATTGGATTGGTAAGAAGCATATCACAAATGAAATGAGCCAATGGCAATAAAGTTAATAAATCAATAAAGTCATTAGAAACATTACTTCCCCACAACACCAGATAACAAACCAGCCCAGAAAACCACAGCCGTAGGAATAATCCCTTAATCTCTTCTTTGATTGGAAAGTCCATTTGCTCGTCTCCTTCTGATTATGATTTCACCTACGAAAAGTGCAATCTCCACCGCCACTAAAATTAATGCAAAGATAATAAAATAAATGGAATCATCTATCGCATAAACTATCTTAATGGCATCCTCATAGGAATAGCCGCCATTTAAGGCCGTTTGATAATAAATATCTCCTCTCATTAGTACGATATATAAAATCATTAAAGCAATGGATAAAGTAAATAAAATTCCCGAAAAAATAAAATAACGCTTCTTTTCATTCACACGCATTAGGCTTACTGCGGTCAATATCAAGGCAATTTGGTTAATAAAGGTATAAATAGCTACTGTGGAGGATACCTTATACGCAGCTTGATTATGGATATTTCCAAAGGCTACCTGCAATAAAGCATTCAGCACAGCCAACAATACAAGAATTTTTTGAAGGGTAAACCCTTTTTTATTTGTATAAATTAATGAAGAAAGCTTATGCTTTAGCCAGTTCATCCTTATTCCCCCTTATCACCTTAGATGTGGCAACGTCAAATAGACTAATTTTATCTACATTTAATTTGACCTTACATGTAGTTTGATTTGCCAAATCCTCCTTAGTATTCACTGCCACATTGGTTTGTCCTAATACTCCATGAATAATCGATTTAGCCCCTAAAAATTCTATGAAATCAATCTCCATTTCAAAGGTTTCATCCTGATCCACAACAAATAGATTCTCAGAACGAATTCCCAATAAAACTGAAGGATTTATAACATCCTTATATTGTTCTAAATAGATAGAAAAGCATTCATTTTTAAAGGTTCCCTTTTCAATAGAACCCGGAATTAAGTTAATTTGAGGGGTACCTAAAAAGGTTGCCACAAACAAAGTATCTGGGTGATTATAGATATAATTCGGGGAACCAACCTGTTCAATTACACCATTATTCATTAGTACAATTTTAGTCGCCATTGTCATAGCTTCAATTTGGTCATGGCTCACATAGATAATGGTCTGATTATATTTTCTCCATAACTCTATAATCTCTACACGCATATCACCACGAAGCTTAGCATCCAAATTGGAAAGTGGCTCATCCATTAAAAATAGCTTTGCCTCTCTAGCTATGGTTCTACCTAAGGCAACTCTCTGTCTTTGTCCTCCAGAAAGCTGACTAGGCTTTCTCTTTAGCTGATCATCAGAAATTTCTACAATCGAAGCTGCCTTCATTACCTTTTCATGAACTGTTCGCCGATTCTTTTTTCGAACCAACAAGGAAAAACCAATGTTATCATAGACACTCATATGACCATATAAGGCATAGTTCTGAAACACCATAGCGATGTCTCGATCCTTTGGAGATAACTCATTTATCTTTTTATCCTCCAATACCATTTCACCACTTGTAATTTCCTCCAAGCCTGAAATCATTCGAAGCATAGTGGATTTCCCACAGCCAGATGGTCCAAGAATAACGACGAAATCATGCTTATCAACCTCTAGGTTAAAATCCTTTACGGCATGAGTGCCATTTGGGTATATTTTATTGACATCCTTAATAGATAAATAAGCCATACTATACCCCCTTCTTTTCCTGTAAAAATTTTTTGCGAGATAGACTCTTAATTAGACTAGAAACTCCAGCATATACCGCAAGGGCACCAGTGATAATGTACAGGGTAATATTCCAAGGTGTATAGGTTAAATCGGGCAAAAAGCTTAGATGAACCCATTGAAAAACACCAATTCCAATCACAATGTAGGACCATTGCTGATGATATTTTTTGATTTGTTCTGCTGCTAAGAACATAATCAATGTTAAAACAATGTTGAACAAATCAAAGATGAAAATACGAATGGTATACTCCATTAAGGATGTGGAGTAAATCGTCAAAACCGTATTAAAAATAATAAACAGCATCAGCAGCATAAAATCCATAGTATTTGGTTTAAATACTGAAATCTCATAATCGATTTCATCTTTTTTTCTAAGCATTTGCCTCACCTCTTTTCTTAAAATAGGTCAGGAAGCCCATACTATAAATCACCAATAATCCACAGCTAATTACGATAAGCCCAATAGAACAAAAGATTAAGAATATTGGAAAAAACAAATTAGCTTGATAATCGGATAGCTTATTTACCACTGAATAATCATAGCTGCTGTAAAACCCTGTAATGTCCTGTAAATTCACAACAATCAAAACGGATAATACAATGCCTGTAATCAGTAAAAGGAGATACACTGGAAATGTAATAATTGTTGGATAGTATTTTTTAGGATTTAACAGATAGCTTATCACAAACAAAATGACTAGAACTAAAGCAAAGTTAAAAATCATTTTATTATAGCTTTGCAGTTCATTTGTATAAAAATCTACCAATTCCGGATTTCCATATAAATACGTTGTATAGTAGGATGTTGAAAATACAATCGCTGCAATAAACACACCAAATATAAAGGCGGTATAAAGGTAAAACAAATATTTTTGAAGCTTAAGTACATTAAATTTCATTACCCTTTGACACCTCCAACTGTAACACCCTTTTCAAAATATTTCTGAATATAAGGGTAGATAATCAATATCGGTATGATAGAGCATATCAGTATCGCATAGACATAGGATTGGGCTGCAAAGGTTACGGTCGACGGCATGGAACTGACAAGACTTTCATAGTCATCAATCAACGTTCGCATATACACCTGTAAAGGTGAGTCAATTTGATCCTTTACCAGCATCATATTCCAGAAATAACCATTCCATCTAGCAGTTGCATAAAATAATGTGACTGTGGCAATTGCTGATTTAGACATCGGTAAATAAATCTTAGTAAATATTTGTACCTCACTAGCACCATCCATTCGAGCAGCCTCTTCTATTTCTGTTGGTATAGTCTCAAAGTAGGAGCGCAGCAAAATTACATTATAGGCAGTAGCTCCAAAGGCTACAATCATACCCCATTTTGAAGATAAACCAAAGGTTTTAAACACATTGGTATAATTCAAGTAGGTAGGAACAATACCAGCAGAAAACCACATAGTAAATACAATGACAAAGTTAAATTGCTTGCGGAAAAGCAATCTTCTTTTAGAAAGAGCATAGGCTCCAACACTGGATATAAACATGCTCCAAATCGTACCAAATAAGGTATAAAAAATTGTATTGGAATAAGCTATCCAGAAGGAATTATCATTGTAAAGCTTTTTATAGGTATCAAATTGGATATCCACTGGGAACAAGGTTACAAGCCCTGATTCATAGGCTAGCTTGCCGCTGATGGATGCAGAAAATGCATAAACAATAGGATACAAAGCAATAATGGCCAGACACGTTGTAAGAACGTAGGCAACTACTTTAAAGATTATTTCTCCACGATTTAGTCGTTTCATATGTTATCCTCCTACCACAACGATGTATTGCTGACCTTTCGGCCAATAAAGTTTGCACCAATTACTAACACAAAGCCTAAAACTGCATTAAACATTCCTGAGGCTGTTCCCAAGGATGTATTTCCATTTTCAACACCCATTCGGTAAACAAAGGAGGAAATGACATCTGCAGTTTCATAGGTTTTGGAATTGTATAACAAAATAATTCTTTCGTATCCAACATTCAGCATACGACCAATTTTCATAATAAGCATAACTGTAATCATAGGAGCAATGGATGGAAGGGTAACATATCGTACCTCCTGAAGCTTACTTCCACCATCTACCTTTAATGCCTCATACATGACAGGAGAAACTCCCATTACAGCAGCAAAGTAGACAATACTGCTATATCCACTTTCCTTCCACAATCCTGTAATAATATAAAGAGGCTTAAAATACTCTGGAGAATCTAAAATCTTGACATCCTCCGGAATAACCTTTAGTACATACAGCATATTTGCAATAACTCCTGTTGAGCTAGTAGATTTATAGACCAAGAAGATAACAAGACCGGTTATGGTAACCTCACTGATAAAATGTGGAAGATAAGATGCTGTCTGCACAAGCTTACGGTAAATATCATTTCCAATTTCACTAAAAAGTATCGCTAAGATGATTGGGAAAGGGAATCCGAAAACTAAATTATAAATACTAATTTGAAATGTATTTCTAAAAGCTCGCCAGAACTGAGCAGAATAATTTCCAAACATTAAATCATTAAATTTAGAGGCTCCTATGAAATCAGAACCCATTATTCCCTTAGATGGATCATAGTCCTTAAAGGCTAGCAGCAATCCACCCATGGGAAGATATTGAAAAATTATGTACCAAAGAATTAATATGCCGATGAAA
Organism: uncultured Mollicutes bacterium; assembly: GCA_900540705.1. Taxonomy (GTDB): domain Bacteria; phylum Bacillota_I; class Bacilli_A; order Acholeplasmatales; family Anaeroplasmataceae; genus Pelethenecus. The sequence goes on along the minus strand of UQGR01000030.1, from coordinate 8,737 downwards.
ATATACAGAACATAATCCTGTTTGATTTTTTTAAAAACTAAGCCTATGTCCTGTCTTTTTCTAAACCCTTCCATTTTTCATCCTCCTCCTGCTGAATCCATTTTAAATGCTCATCGACATTCACAATTAGATTATCTATAGTCCTTAAAAGTAATATCACAACAATACTAATGACTATAGAATATATTTCTTGATTGAATATATAAAATACGAAATTACCAATCAAATTAAAATCCCCTGTCAAAAGTAGGGCAACCCCTTCTCCTAATCCCAGCAATGCATAGGTTATTACCAAAAACAGGATTAAGAGAACAGGGCGCTTCCTCAACTTTAGCTCATACTTTTTAAATATGAAGGGTAAAACAAATAAGAACAAACAGCTACCTAGATTTGCGCATAAAGTTATGGCGATATCGGTATGAAAACAATAAATTTGAAGGATACTAAGAATAGCCTGAGAAATGATATAGGGAACAATTCCCAAATAGTTCCATCTTACTAAGGTAATGAATAAGACCAGAACCGTAAAGGAAAAGTAAAACTGAAAGGATTTGTTTGTAAAAACAAATAAGGAAATTATTGAAGAAAACAGCATTAGTATTCCAAATATAATCAAATCCATTCTTCTATATACTTCATATTTCATTGTCTCACCCCCTGGTGTTCACCATCAAAAACTTTGTTCGCAAATATTCCTTTAATAAAAACTAATGAAACTGCCATAAACCACCCTCATTAGCTTTTTAAAGATGTTATTTAATCAAATATTTACTTTTTCTAGTAATAGTATTTGCAGCTTCTACAACTTCTTTCGCAATTTTTTCAATATCTATGTCTTCATATAGGGAAGAAATACTAATTGCGTAATTGGACTGACCGTTTGCATCATATACTGGGGCAGAAACACAAATCATATAATCCTTGATTTCTCGATTATCTACTGCATAACCCCTCATTTTAACTTCTTCTAAATTTTTCTTTAAATCCTCTACAGATAAAATCGTTCTATCCGTAAATTTTTTGAAGTTGATTTTACTAAAATCAAACTCAGCCACTCGATCGGCAAGCATTGCTTTGCCCAAAGCTGTACAATATAAATCTGCTCTTGTATTAACAGAACAATGATTTAAGATAGCCGTTGGCGGTTGATACTTAAATACATATAAGACTTCATCATTATCATATTTTCCCATGAATACAGTCTTTGAGAACTGGTCTCCAAGCTTTTTTAATATTGGTGTTGCAACATCTATAATGCTGTTGTCTTTAATATACTGATAGCCAATATCGTAGGTTTTAGGGCCTAACGCAAAGGTCTTCATTCTTTCATTCTTTACTTCTAGCATTTCACAATCAATCAAGGTATAGATGATATCAAATGCAGAAGATTTTGGAATAAAGAGATCATGCATGACATCTGTAATTCTAAAGCCATCCAAATGAGATGCAGCATATTCCAGTATTTCAACACTTCTTTTTATCATTTTATTCATAGCTAATCCCCCTCCGAAAAAATAATCTACTTTTTTCGTCAATTTATTTGATATTATATCATAATTCAAATATTTAGGAAATGATAAAATCTTTAGAAACTTTATTTTACTCTCTATGATACTGTAATATCATAGGTTTTCACTGTGACATCCTTAAATTTAACTTGAACTGTTTTAGTTCCAGGTGTGGTCATATCAGGAGCAATTACACTATAATCCTCACTAGATAATTGGTAGGTTTTTCCGTTTTCACATTTTACACTTACCTGTAATCCTTCAGCAGTGAATTCTTCATTGGCAGCGAAGGCTTTTTTTACAGAGGTTGTATCTAAGATTAACTCTTCTACAACAGAATGAACCTTCTCATAGCTTAAATTCATTCCCCGAATAAAGGTCTGAGCGGTAAACCATAAATGATAGGTCTTATCCTTTTCTACCTCAAAGGTCACTGTAGCATAGCTACCATCTCCTGTAAAGGTATATTTTGCTAGATATGTAGAGCTATCCTCTGTTGGTAGAACTGCATTATCTAGTAAATAAACTAAGGAATTTGCAACCTTGCTTGTACAATATAGAGTAAGTACTCCATTCTTTTCTGGGGTGAAGGAAATCAGTCTATCTACTGCATCTGCAGTTCCTGTTGCTCCACCAGTTTTAAATACACCAGTATAGGTATATCCATCATATACATAGGTTTCTGCTTTTCTTTCATATTGGAAAGCCTTATTGATAGCTGCAAAATGGAAGCATCCAAAATCTCCTTGACTACCAGCAACAATATTACCGCTTGCAGCAGCATCAGCAACTACAATTCCCATAGCTGTCAATATATCAGTCGCATTTACATATACTGTATCATCTAAGTCAAACCAATCTACTACGGTAACCTGAATTTCAATATCACAAGAGAATATATCCCAGCTTGCAACAACCTTAGTGTCTGTAGCAGTAATCACTGTCTTATCAAAGGTTACACCAGTTAAATCAGCTAAAATCTCTGGATCTTTGTTAGAGTAAACCTTTTCTAATACCAATCCTGCTGGATCAAATTCTTCCCCTGTTCTATAGGAGGTCTTAGTAGGATTTGTATGAACGCGAATACCTGTAATTGGATTTTCTAAAATTTCAATTTCTAGCTCACATTCAAAATCATTCCAGCTTACGACAATCTTATCTCCAACCCCAAGATTTTCGGTTTTAGAAATGGTATAATTCTTGATTTCATATTGAATTCCATTATTTGTATGAACCATAACTACCATACCTGCTGGATCTAAATCCTCGCCTGCAAAATACTGATTCTTTGTTGGTAAAGTGGTAACCTCAATTCCTGTCAATTCATGAACAGTAATTTCATAGGTCTTAACAAAATGATCCTGGTATTTTACGGTTACCGTTTTAACTCCTGTGGTAGATAAATCTGGAGCTTCTACTTCAAACTCTCTTGGCTTTAACGCTGGTGTTGAGCTATCTGGAAGCTTTACAGTAGCAGCAAGCCCTTCAGAAGTAAAGGTCTGCCCAACCGCAAATTCTTTACATACATTGGTTGTGTCAATGTTAAATTCTGACACCTCATAATACGTTGGGTTATACACCAATGCCATTCCACGAACAAAGGCATTTGCAGATGCAGTGATATAGTATGTTTCTCCTGCATAAACAGGGAAGCTGTCTTCTACACCCTCATTTACTAAAGGTATAACCTTCTTTGCCTCTTCTGGAAGAGTAGCCTCTGTATAGTTATCATAGATATAGAAGGACGTTTGTGCGGATGCTGGACAGGATGCCCAGAAATAGAATCTTCCATCCTCCGTAGGACGAATCACAATGTATCTTCCCTCTGGAGAAGTTGCACCTGCAAACTTTAACAGACCTTCAAAGGAATGATCAAAATATTCATACTTATATTTTTCATTGCCTACGCCTTCCCATTGCATTACTCTTCCTGGAGATGCGACAACCTCGATATCTCCAAATGTAGTTGAAGCCTCAATACGGTTGCTATCCTGTGTTAAGCCTAGCTTATCATAAATTGCTTTGGCATCTACATATACGCTTTCCTTTTGATTAGGAACTCCATAATGAGGAATCTTTTCTACAGAAATAGGTACATCTACTTCAATACCTTGATATACAACTGTAGAGATCGTTGGAGCATTGTATAGCATTTCTCTACTATAGGTGAATCCAGTGGAAACTAACTCATCCTTTCCATTGTTATAAGACACCTTAAGCACTAGACCAGATGGATCAAAGCTCTCATAGTTCTTATAAGACACCTTAACAGGCTGCGTTTCAATCTCAACGGATACAATTTCCTTGGCAACAACAGTGATAGAACCAAATGCCTCAAGCTCACCATAAGTGACACTAAACAGCTCTAATCCTAAGGAAACCTCCTGTCCAGGATTTGGCATTACTACATAATCTGTAATAACCTTTTTACTATTATCCTTTAAGGTAGCCTCTACAACCATACCTGTTGGGTCAAATTTTTCACCCTCAATATAGTTCAATTTTGTAGGCTGTGTCGTTATTTCTATGCTCACAGCTTCATCCTGCGGTGTAGCCTGCTCTGTCCACTTTGCATATAGGGTTAAAGCTTCCTGAATTTCAGTTTCAAAGTCAAATGGAGTTCCTGTACATTCCTTTACCTTGTACCATCCACCAAATACAAATCCCTTTTTTACAGGATCTGCTGGCTTAGAAACCTTTTCTCCCTTTGTAACCTCTACCTTGGCAATACTGCTTCCTCCTAAAGTATCAAAGGTAACTTCTACCTTCTCTGTTTCAATAATAGGAGGTTTTTCGTCTTCTGTGCCATTACTACAGCCTGTTATTGCAGCAAGACAAAAAAGACCAAAAACTAAGAAAAGAAACTTTTTCATTTTAGCACCTCAACCTTCTTTCTCGTTCACAATCACGAACGACGTTTCTCTTTTCGTACATAGTATAACTGAAAACGCTTGTAAAGTAAATACCAAATGTCGAAAAAAAGCGAAATTCAAGGTTTTTTATATTGACTTTTATTAAAATATATCTATAGAGCTTCATTAAATTATTAAAAAACTCACACAAATTTTGTGTGAGCTTAGCATTATCAATAATATTAAATTTTCTTTTATTACTTAAAAAATCGAATAATTTAGAACCTAAAAAACTTATTAACTCAAAAGCAAAATTTTCATTAAATAGCAATAGCCTTTATATCTAAATGGATTATAGGTTTCAATTGTATTTGCCTATAATAGAAGTAATTTTACCATAGGCCGTATATCCATATTTTACCACAAGGTTACCATTAGTGTCTACAATAATATTATTAAACAAAAAACAACCACTTGTTTTTTAAAATATGGGCAGAGACAAGTGTTTGTTTCAAGTGAAATTTTATATAACTTTTCGTTCAATTACTAACTTTTTATTTTCTATTGATGTTTATTTGAAAACAAGAATAGAGATTATACCATATTTACAAGTATAACTGCTTGAAAAGATATCTGTATCCTTAAGCGCATTAGATAGCGTATTTAATGTAGAGGATTCAAATTAGTCAGGGTAAAAAATTTTTATTTTAATAAAAATCACTTCTTTCTTTATAATTATACAAATTTAAAATGATTTTTTGTAGAAAATAAAAAAAACAGATATACCCATTATGATATATCTGTTCTCGTTGTTAGATAAAGTTTTTACTTTTAATCAATTTCATTTTATAACATTATATTTATAAATAATAGTAAGATAAAAGATATTACTTATTTTAGTAATATATTGACTAATATATCACTAATAGACTTATATTTAGAAAGATTAGTAAAAAAGAATTATATATCTCTTAGTACTTCAAACAAAGTTGCAGTAAAATTAACTGAGATAAACAAAATGTGTTATACATGGAGAAAAAACAATGAAGAAAGTTAATATTATTGATTTAGATAATGTCTATAAAGACATTATCAAAAATGTTAAGAATAAAAGAAGAATATATGAATTTGAAAAATATAAATTAGAATATCTTACTTTATGTGCCAATATTATAAATGAAGGTAATTACAAAGGTGGTTATTACAATATCTTTATTATTTATGAACCAAAGCTTAGAGTAATAATGAGCCAAAAGCTTTTAGATAAAATAATTAATCATTATATTACTAGAACAATATTAATTCCTAAATTAGATAAATTTTTATTAGATGAAAACACAGCAACTAGAATTAATAAAGGACATTCTTATGCCATTAACTTATTTAAAAGTGGAATAGAGTATTATAAAAGAAGATATAAAACCTTTTATTTTTTAAAATTAGATATAAAAAAATACTTTTATAATATCGATCATGAAGTATTAAAAAGCTTAATAAAACCATATTTGATAATGAAGAATATAAAATATTATGTTCTATAATAGATAGTACAGATTTACCTTATATTAATGAAAAAATAAGTATTTTGAAAAATAAATATAATGAAGACTTACCATATTACAAAATAGGTAAGGGCTTACCTATTGGTAATATGACTAGTCAATTTCTAGCTGTATTCTATTTATATAAACTACATTATTTTATAAAGCATAATCTTCATATAAAAAGGTTCGTTATATATATGGATGATTATATTTTAATTCATGAAGACAAGGAATATTTAAAATATTGTAAGAAAATTATTGAAGAAAAATTAAATAAAGAATATAAACTAGAATTAAATAAAAACAAGTCTATGATAACGAGGTCAAGTAATGGTATAAACTTTTTAGGACATAGATTTATTATCAAAGATAATAAAACGATTATAAAAATTACTAATAGTACCAAAAGAAAAATAAAAACTGGTATTAGAAAAAATTTAAACAAATATAATAATAAATTAATTAACTATCAAAAAATACTCGTAGTATCACAAATTATAAGTGTAGTTATATTTTTGTTAATCATAAAAAGATACGAAATAACAAATTTTATAAACATTATATAATCTATATTTTAGTAAAAGGCAAATATATATTATATAATGTCGATAAAGAAATAAGTAATAATTTTAAATTAGACAGAGTTAATGTAATTAAGTTAAATAATCTAGATATTGAAAGTATCATAGAATATGAAGATAATAGATATGTTAACTTATATGCCAAAACAATGATAATTAAAATTATTAATAGGTATAAAATAACTAAAAAAACTTCTTAGTTTTTCATTCCAAGAAGTTTTTTAGTTATTTTTAAGGTATCTTCGTCAGTATTTAAGAGTTTTATAATAGTATTATTGTCTAAACCATTATTTTTCATATTAAGGATAGAACTTTTAATTGTTTGTTCTCTACCTTGTTCAAATCCTAGTTCTCTGCCTTGCTCTATGCCTTGTTCTCTACCTTGTTCAATACCTTCCTCACGAGCATAAAATCTCTCACTAGAAATAATAGAGTTATATTCTTCTTCGTAATTACGAACAATAACGCCTTTATCAGCATCAAATGTCAACATAAAATCAACAACCTTTCTTAATACAGGATTATTACTTGCAAGCTTACTAAGCTTATCTCTATCTTTCGTACTTAAAAATACTAAGTACTCAAGCAATTCCTTCGATACATCTTTATTATATTTACAATTTGTAACATTGTCAAGCGAATACGTAACTCTTCTAATTGGTTTAAATTCTTTATTAAAATACTTATGATTATATAGATAATCTTCTTGATAAAGAAAATCTCCAACATTTACATCATGACATAATACGACTTGCAAAACCTGAAAATTTTCTTTGTAGTTGCCTTTATTATCCCGACAGAAAAGTCGATATATTTGGCTGCATAATTAGTTTCTTTTGTTAATATATATTTTCGATAATATCTACATACTTCAAAATCAATAATTAAATTTTCATTAACCTTAAAAGTTAAATCAGTTTCACAATATTGACTTGTACTTTTAATATACGTTGTATCGATAAACTCACCCATCTTTACTGTTTCTAAATCTATTCCGGTAATAAGACTAATCAAGTTATATAAAAATTCTGGACAATTCTTTGCAATAGCTTTAAAAACATAATCGTGAGTTAGTGGGATAGCTGCTATGTTTATTGTTATCACCTCCGTTCATGCCCTGTATCATATAGAGTTCTAAAATAAAAGTCAAAAACACAAAAGTTATAAATTCTGCAGCAAAAACGCGTTTAAAACGCCAAAATTGCTCTAAAATTTAAAAACTGCAAAGCTTTTTTTACAGAATTTCAAAATCTTACAAATTAAGAAAATTTGAAATTTTACACAAAAAATGTAAACGTTATAAGTCCAAGCTTATTAAATAAACCATATATACTAATAAAGAGACTACTAATTAACTATAAATGTGAACTACAAGTACACATAAAATATAATAAAATTAAACTTAAAATAATTACAAAAATTCAAATTGAAAAATATCTTAAACAATGCTAAAATTATAATAATAGGAGAGGGTTATAATGATGACATATGAAGAACTAAGAAATTCTATTGAAGAGGATGTATTCACTTTTTTTACTATACCTAAAGAACCATATGATACACCAGCTATCCATTTAAAAAAAAGAATAAATGACTATCTTACTTTCAAACTAAAATGGTTATATAAAAAAGAAAAACCAAATACTATAGAAGATATCAATAAGTTAAAACAAGCATTCCATGACGAATACCTAAATATGTTAGAAGAATACTGTCTATCTTTTCTTAATATCTTTGAACAAGAACATCAAATCCCTCTAAATCAACAAGCTAACTCTGAGTTAGCAAAATCTATCTTAAAATTCGATACCGGAATAACCCCTCTAATTAATATCTCTATAATATCTTCTTTACTCCTAAACCAATCCACCACCCTAGCTAAATACTGCACCAATAAATTAGAAGAAAAAAGAACAACTTTTGATCAAGAACTAACCACAATTTTAAATACCTTTAAAACCCGTAGCTATTATGAAACCATTAAAGAAGATTTAACTACCTACAAAGACCAAACTTTAAATAATATTATGGATCAAGTTAAAACTCTAGGTAATGTATTACTACCCCTAGAACAAACTAAAGATAAAATAAACTATTCTGATATAATTAAAAACTATCAATTTAATATAAAGAAAATGTTTCTCGACATTGAATCTATACTAAATAATAAACTCTTTCTAATCGCTAAAATAAATATTCTATATAATAATAAAATAATTAATACTGAGATATATAATATATTAAATGAAAAA
>UQGR01000029.1 GCA_900540705.1 uncultured Mollicutes bacterium | reverse complement strand
TTACATTACCCCATGCATCATATTTATATTTTACCACAATTTTTCCAGTATTGTCTATAATTCCTAATATGTTTTGGTAAACATCTCTAATATAGAAATACTTTGTACTATTATCTTTTATAAATCCATATAATAATCCATTTTCATCATATAAGAAATTTAGTTTATATAAATCGTTTTTTTCTGCGATAAGTTTGTCTCCTGAATATAAATAATCTGTTTTAAAACCTCCATGATTTTTTCTGGTTCTTAATCCTTCTGCATTATATTTATAGGATGTATGTATATTATTATAGATTAATAAAACAAGCCTTCTACTCCAATCCCAGCAATACGTTCTGCCATTCCAGCTGGTTGGATTTCCTGGATTCATAGTATCATTATAGTTCACCTCATATCCTAAAGCTTTGGAAAGTCTATCTTTGATGGTATGTGTATACTCATATTCCTTTGTTCCTGCAGACAATATATTTCCATTTTCATCATAGGTGAAAGAGATACCATCTGCTTCTTTCAAATATCCTCTTTCATCATAAGCATAGCTATGGGAACCAAAAAGAGAATCTGTAACAGCGGTCAGTCTTCCTAAGTCATCCGTCTCATAAACTCTAGAATAAGTACCTTTACCATAATAAAAATTAGATTCAGAGGCAATATCAAAGGACTTTTTAGAAGAGTTTGATTTTGCACTTTTATATTTAATCGTTTTAGTGGTAATATCTCTTTGATCTGATTTTATAAGACTTCCTGCAGGCAGACCAAACTCGTTATATCCATTGACCTTACATTCTAATAATAACTTAGATTTCAGAGTCAAAAGGGTATTTAACGAAGAATAATTCTTATTTACTGCAAACATTTCAATTTGTCCATATAAAGGATGGCTCTGTTCATAAGAACCAAAGGCTGTAGTTTTCGTAGTTGCTTGTTTCTTTCTTCCCAATGAACAATATACACTAGAAATAGTACTTTCAGAAGAAATGGAAGTAGTATATTCTTTATCCTCTACAACCAGCCTCAATCCAATACTGTTTAGTGAAGCGGAATCAGAAGCAAGGGTTTGATTGTATGTAAAGCCAATAAAATTCCAATTTCCTGTACGAATACTCAAGCTAGTCGTTTTGATTTGATTTAATGCCTTAATACAAACCTGCCCTTCTGGATTGATGAATACTCCTATAGTTTCAGAGGAATTAAATAATTCAAAAATATATTGAATTTCATTTTTTATTTCTTTTACATAGACTCTCAAGGCTACAGTACATTAACCATTCGTATTCAAATCATATACTAATTCTGCTCCGTCGGCAACATAAGCATATCTTCCGATTGCCGAATTAAAATTAAAGGTTCTATCCGTATCTGCTACAATGACTTGACGTAAGCCAAATTGGTGAGGTGCTTGTCCAGATAGAGACTCTAAATTATGGTGTAACGGATAAAGTTCAAATCCAGTAGGAGCCACATAATGGGTACAACTAGAAAATATCAAAAATCTTCGCTCTTTTTATTGGTCAATATCTTAAATTTTTATCTTTGCAATGGTTTATTGAATGAACCGATTTCAACCAAGTTACCTTCAGGGTCGGAAATATAACAAGTTCTTTGTCCCCAAGGCTCGGTTGTGGGTTTAAGTACAGGCGTTGCTCCTTTACTAACAACCTCAGCAAAACGCTTGTCAACTTCTTCAAAAGTATCTACATATAACGCGATTTCAAAATGGCCGTTTAATCCATTTATATACTCATATTTGCGCCCCGTCATACTTTCAAAGTTCTTTCTTTCATAAAGCATAAACAATGTTCCATCTTTAACTAAATAAACATTGACTGCATCTTCTCCTTCTTGAATTTCAAAACCTAATACGTCTCTATAAAAGCGTACCATTGTAGCCATATTTTTGACAAATAATCCGAATCCGTCTAACTTCATAGCTTCCTCCACTTAATTTTTTTCTCAAAATAATATTTTCCTCTTAAAAAATCCTATTAAATCTTGCTTCTATCTATCAGTTTTTTATAGACCCACTCAATGAACCATGGCTCGTTAGGAACCTTCAAGGCTTCCTCAAAGGACCACCACTTCACACCCTTATTCTCTAACGCATTTATGGTGAGCGTCTCCTCTTCATCTGCCTCCGCCAAATAGGTAACATTAAGATGTAAATGGCTTGGTACATAAACTCCTCTTCTTACATGTCCATTGACCGTTAAAATCTCTAAACTGAAGATATCTTGACTGACTAACTTAGCATTTTTAACTCCCGTTTCTTCTTGTAATTCTCTTAAAGCAACTGCCTTTAAATCCTCTTCTCCATCTGCATGTCCACCAATCCAGGACCAGGAATCATAAATGGTATGATACACCATCAAGGTCTTAGTCCTGCTTGGATTGACGGTCCAGATAGAAACTGTAAAATGACCAATTAAATTTTCTCTTTGAAGGTAATCTGGATGGTCATTGATATATTGAAGCATAATTTCTTTATCACAAGCCTCCTGAGTATTCTTAGGCTGATAATCTTTAATTTCCTGAAACAAACTCATTTCTTCTACTTCCTTTCACGTTACATAGATTATATAGGAAAAACCATAATTTTACAATGACCTAACTTTTTGCATAGAAAAAAGCCACACAGATAGAGGTGGAAGGAGGAAGAAAAAATCCCTGTATCCTGTGGCTTTAATCTTTCATTGAAGATTTAAGTAACTCTTTTTACTTAAATTAAGATATTTCAATGAGGTATTATTTAATTATAGAAATAATTGCTTACCTCTCCAGTAGTTCCTGTTGGGGTAGTGTAGGTATGGTTTGTTCCACCCTCCCATACAACATTGCCAGCAGCATCCTTCTTGATAAACTTAAATTCAATCTTTGTTCCTGCTGGAACAGAAACATCAAAGAACCAGTTTGGATAGGTTGCTATAGAACCAGTTGCGTTAAAGAAAGGACCAACAGCCTTTTCTGTATCCCAATTTCCAAGCTCCAAGCAATTTCCTACAATGTAAACATTTTGACCAAAATCAGTATAGGCATTCTTAACAATGAAGCGTACTGCTACTTGCTCTGCCGTTAATACTTTGAATTTAGCATAGTTAGAAACAGATGCTCCCGTCTTTGTAGTTACCTTAATGCTGTAGTATCCTGCAGCCATAGTAGGAACCTTAACCTGAATGCAGCTATCAGACCAAGAAACAACTGTTGCAGCCTTAGTACCAAAGCTTACAGTACCTGCGGTAGAACCAAAGCCGCAACCAGTAATTGTAACTGTATTGCCAGCGATACCCATCAATGGATCGATATTTCCAATTTCTGGACCAGCCTCACTAGTTGCAGTATACTGCCATACAGCAGACTGACCAGCACCTAAATAATAGCTACCAATTGCACCATTGCTAACTGTAAGGTTTCCTCCACCGCATAGACCCTGTAATACATCACTATAGGTTCCATTAGGTAATGCTGTTAAAGCGCCAGTAATATTATAGCCAGTTGTTGAGCTTCTGTTCACAGCTGTGTAAACAACACTGTTACCAAAAGTACGTTCATAAACTAAGACATCGCTATTTACCCAACGCTCTACAGTCTTACCATATGCAGCAGCAGGATTTGTCTTACGCATTGGCGCTAATTTAGAAATGATTTTATAAGCCTTAGAATTTGTATTAAAGGAAGGCATATCTCCTCTGTTATCAGGATCAGATGCGCCAGTCGCATACTGCTCTGAACCATAATAAATGGTAGGAATACCACTAGATGTCATCTGTACTACATAAGCCATATCAACGCTGCTAGAATTGTTATTTGCTAAAGTCATAAATCTAGACATATCATGATTATCAATGAATGTAACCTGATCGTTAATCTCTTTATAGCCTGTTTCAGTTGCAACAACAACATCATAGAAATCCTGCATAGACATCGTTTTACTGCCTAGCGTATTTCTTACTGCATTTGCAAAACGGAAATCTAGTAAACTCATACCACTTTCATTAGCGAAGCAATCCATTTCAGCATCACTACCAGTACCACCATTAAACCACTCACCAAATACGAATACAGGCTTATGAGAATAAATACTGCTTAACCAATTAGACTGCCAGCCCATTGGCATATGCTTAACTGCATCTACACGAATTCCATCAACTCCATAATCTAGCCAAACGTTAATAGACTCCTTTAAATAGTTATCTACTGTTCCGTTCATCTGATTTAAATCAGCTAGACCATACATACTATGATAAATACCATTTTCCCAAGTAGAGAAATCCGTCCACTCTTCATGATTGAAGATACCTGCAGTATCATTTTTAAATCCACCAATCAACTGGCCATCCTTATACAGTCTTCCATCCTCAGGGAAAACCATACTTCCATATTCAGCTGTTGATGTGTGGTTAGGGGCAAAGTCAATAACAACCTTAATATCTGCAGCATGAGCAGTATCAATCATTGTTTTAAAATCTTGAACAGATCCAAAGAAGGAATTCGTCCGATAGAAATCCTTTGCCCAATAGCCATGATATGCTGCACTATTATTAGAAGGATCAATTGTAGTTATATTTTCAACAGGAGAGGAAATCCAAATTGCGGTTATTCCTAAATTTGTCAAATAACCATCGTTGATTTTCTGGGTAATACCTGCCCAGTCACCACCATGATATTTACGGTTATTTGTTTTGTCAAAAATTTCTCCTGTAGGATTATTACTAGGGTCACCATCAAAGAATCTATCTGTTACGATTTGATAAATGGTATCCGTGGAAAAGCTTGCTGAATTGGATACATCAGAATCCTTCATTGCCTGTGAGGAAGCTGAAGCATTTAGTGCTGGTAACAGAGATGGCAATGCTATGGCAAAGGTTAAAGCCATAACAAAAATAAGATTAATCTTTTTAAATATTTTATTTGTTGTCTTCATTTTTTTCTCCCATTCTTAAAATTTACAAATAGATATTTATTATTTCAAAACTTGCTACACAATTCTTATCTGTCTTTCACTTTCTATTACACTAACTTTACTTACATCTGGTAGTAAATGAATTTTACCTCGGTATTCTATATCTGTCTTGACAAACAGGATTGTCTCTCCGACTTTGCATCGTAAAAACTTTTCTTTTCCATAATCCAGCATTTCTAACGCTTCTGCTGCTATTCCTGTATCTGATATCTTAAAATCGTATGGAGACCATTCATATTTGAAAACAGAATTATAGACCTTTCTACCTGTAGTTGCTGCAAACATCATTTCATAGACGGATGCTGGAGCCTCTAGCTTTACACCCTGAATTAGTAAATAATAGTGTGCTACTCTTTCCCTCCTTTCTTTGTTCTTCCTTACCACGGTTTCTAATACCTTTTCCATAACAAAGGTACCCTCTAAACCGTTCACATCTGGCATTGGTTGAATTTCAGTTTCTCCCACCTTTACGATGATTTTCTTAAAATCAAGTCCAATACCTACTTCTCCCTTTTCTCTAGGCTGATCGGATAAAGCATAGATTCTGCTTCCGTTCAAATCTAAAGAAACTAGAATTTGACCATTTATATTTTCATTATCCACTACCTCTGCTTTAATATCGCCACTAAAGTGAATAGCAGTTACTGGAAGAATTAGTTCCCCTTTTCCTTGTTCACAAGCAATTGCTTCTGGAAGAGTGATTGGATTACCTAAGAAGGTAAGTTCTTTTCCTTTAACTGTACAATCCAGATTGTTATATTTTGGAATTCGGGGCATAATACTTTCTTCTGTATTCTTATCAAATAAATGAATGCCTTGAATATCTAAAGCTGCTTCACAGATAGTATCTGGCTCATATTCCTTAAAGCCAGCAGATTTGATGATGACGCGCGTACTTGTCTCAGCAAATCCATCCCCCTCCATATTGATATCTCCATATACTAAGGTTTCAGTTCCTAGCTCCTCTGAATGAGAAATCCGAACCTTAATTTTAGTCTTACTTGTCTTTACCTTTTCCTCATCTAAGGATATAGCTTCTGCACGGAAGCCAATATAAACCGTTCTAGTTCCATCAAGGTATTCTGGTAAAGTCTTCATTAGCATAGAATATGGAACGGTAACCTCAGCATCAGAATACATAAATTTAATATTTACTTTATCCTTGGTCTTCTTTAAAGTTCCCTCAAAGAAGTTCATCTGTGGCGTTCCAATAAATCCAGCCACAAACTTATTTGCAGGATATTTATATAAATTTTTAGGTGTATCAATTTGCTTAACGAAGCCATCCTTCATTACCACAATTCTTGTTCCCATTGTCATGGCCTCAACCTGATCATGAGTTACATAAATAAAGGTGGTTTGAAGTTTTTTATGGAGCTTAACAATTTCACTACGCATCTGTGTACGTAACTTGGCATCTAGATTGGATAGTGGTTCGTCAAGTAGCATAACCTTTGGTTTTCTAACGATAGCTCTACCTAGCGCAACTCTTTGACGTTGACCTCCAGACATCTCCTTAGGTTTTCTCTTTAGATAATCAGATATCTCAAGAATTTCAGCAGCCTCATTTACCTTTGCAGTTAATTCTTTCTTATTGTAGTGCCGTTTAATTGGAATTTCCTTCCCATTCTTATCTAAAATAGGATTTCCTTCCTTATCCCGTTTAATATCTGGAATTTTACGCATCCGTAATCCAAAGGCGAGATTTTCAAAGATTGTCATATGTGGATAAAGTGCATAGTTTTGGAATACCATAGCGATGTCTCTATCCTTAGGCTCCATCCCATTTACTACCATATCCCCAATCTTTAATTCTCCAGCTGTAATCTCCTCCAAACCAGCTATCATTCGCAATGTTGTTGATTTTCCACATCCAGAAGGACCTACAAAAACGATAAATTCCTTATCAGAAATTTGCATATTAAAATCATTTACCGCTTTGGCACCATTCGGATATACTTTATAAATATGTTTTAAACTTAAATTTGCCATTTTTGATTCCCCCTCTTATTCCTTAACTGCTCCAGCAGCCATTCCGTTTATCATATATTTAACTAGACAGAAATATAACACAATGATTGGTATCGCTATAAAAATTGAACCTGCTGCAAATCTAGAAAACTCTGTTTCACCAAGAGACATTAGACCTACCGCAACCGTGTATAAATCCTTATCTACTAATAGCATTTTTGGTAAAATGAAATCAGACCATGGCCAGGTAAAGGCTGTAAGAGCCGTATATACTAGCATAGGCTTTGCCATAGGTAGAATAAATTTCACAAATACAGTAAAGTTGGATGCTCCATCAATTCTTGCAGCCTCATCTATGGAATAAGGAATGGTATCAAAGAATCCCTTCTGAACCATATAGCCCATAGGCGCTTGTGCAGAATAGATGAGAATGAGTCCCCAATGCTGATTGATTAAGTTAAATTGTGTCATCATCAAGTATACCGCAATGGTTCCCATGAAGGATGGAAACATACCTAAAACGAGCGTCGTTTTCATTAAGGCCTTTCTAGATTTAAAACGAAATCTAGACATACAATATGCGGTAAGTATCGTAAGAATTGTTCCAAAAATACAGCTCATTACAGAGATGAATAATGTATTAAAGAACCACTTTGGATAATTGTACATTACGGTATCTGTAAATAATGAACGGAAAGCATCAAATCCATACTCTCGTGGAAAAAAGCCATCAAAGGAGTAAATGGATCCAGATTTAGAAAAGGATGCTAGAATTAACCATAAACATGGAAATAGAAAAATAAAAGCTACTATAATTAAAATACAATATGTTATGAGTACTCCCAAAGTCTTTTTAGATTTAGCTTGGAAAACTTTAATTTTTGCTTGATTCATCGGAACGTTTCCTCCTGCTTATAAGATGGAGACAACACATAAACCGTAAGCGAAATTGCAGATGTAATCAGGAAGATTACAAGGCTTATTGCTGCACCTATTGAATAATAGTTGTTGTCAATTGACATATTATATAGCCAATTGATCAAAAGGTCGGTATCACTAGCAAGGAAATAACCATCTACATAGAGTCCGCCTCTAAGGAAATAGAATATACCAAAATTGTTAAAGTTTCCAATAAACTGGGATATCAAAACTGGTGTTGTAGCAAATAGAACGTAAGGTAAGGTAATCTTTATAAACTGCTTCCAAGCACTAGCGCCATCTACTCTAGCTGCCTCATACAAATCTGTATTCACATTAGATAGAATACCAGTAGCTAACAGCATCGTAGAAGGAATACTTATCCAAGCATTTACAGCAAGGCCTATAAATCTCGCTGTCCACTTTGCGTCCAGTCCTAAAAATCCAACTGCTTCTCCGCCACCCTGCGTTAAATAATAGTTGATTGGTCCTCCATAGGAAAACATAAATTTAAAGCCTAAAAGAGTAATGAAGCCTGGGATAGCATAGGCTAAAATGGGAAATGCTCGCCAAATAGCTTTGCCCTTTACACATTTTCTATTCAACAATAGTGCAAGGCCTAAGCCCGCAAAATAATTTATCGCGGTTGCTAGAACTGCCCAAAGCATATTCCAGCCAAATATCTTAAAGAAGGTAGGTGCAAATTGGCCTAACGATAGGATCTTGCGGAAATTCTCTAAATTCACCCAATCCACCAAGGCTGGTGGCACAATATCACCACCATAATTCGTAAAGGCTATCAAAATCATAAATATGATAGGCAATATACTAAATACACAGACTCCAACAACTGGTAAAGCCAATGCCGTTTTATAGAAGGATTTATCAAATAAAGCTCCGAGCTCCTGTCTAAAGGTGGCTGGCTTCTTCTGAGTATCCACTGCACACTGGGTTCGGTAAACATCCTTAATGTTGGCTATATAAATTACAATATATAAAATAATGATTAGGATGGATAAGATACCCATGATGAGCATAACTACCGAGTTATCTCCTTCAATTCCATACCATGCATTACTCTCGTGAGATCCTAAGGTGAAAAAACCAAATAAATCGGTAGCTCCCATTAAAACCATATAGACAATAAACATGACCTGGATAAACAAGAACATTAACCCTTTTGCCCACTGCTTATACAAAAGTTGCCCCAATCCCATGACAACCATAGATGCAGAAACTTTTCCGTTTCCTTGCGTTAGAATCTCTTTTGCTCCCCTAAATTTTGCAGAAAATCTTTTTGGGAAAGTCTTTACCTTATTCGGGATTGATTTAAAAAATTGTTTAATCTTAACTTTTTTCATTTTTTATCCCCCTTTTTAGGATCCACCCAAAGTATGAATGGCATCATAAATTTGCTTATCCACATTTTCGGTTCCTGCCTTCAAAGCTTCTTCAGTAACAAACGCATTTTTATTAGTTAAAGCATCATCTGCAAGCTTTGCACAGAAGGTCTGTAAAGGTGTCCATACTTGAGCAAGAGCTCTAACACTAGGCATAACATAAATGGATCCAGCATCTAAATTGTTGTTGATTACTTCATTGAGTCCACCAAGCTCTTCTGCTAAATCACTTCTAGCAGGAGATATTCCTAACAGCTCACAACGACGCTGAATCATCTTATAAGAGGTTGCAAAGTTAACAAAGGCTAAGGCTGCATTTGGTGCCTTCGTATAGGAGCTTATGGCATACCCATTTACACCACCCATAACCGTCATATTTATAAAGCCTTGACTTTCGTCCTCTAAGTCTCCACTTTTTGGCAAACGTGGAACATCCACGGTTTTAATATTCTCCTTTGCATAAGCCTCTGTATGGCCTGCATTCATCATTTCTTTCACAAAAAGAGTATATACGTCTGGTGTCGTCATTGTAGCAAAATAGGTTCCTTGAGCCATACGAGAATAGGAATTTCTCGTAATGGTATCCTCTGTACATTCTAGGTTCATAATCGTTGCTAGCTGACGGATAATTTTAGCTCCACGATACCCTTCATTTTTTGCAAAGCCTACATCCGTTGTATCCTTTCCATCTTCTCCCCCAAAGACATATCCTCCATAGGAAAAGAAATAACCAGAAGCAAAATATCCATCATTTAAGGATTTCATATATCCATATTTCGCACCATTACTTTCCTGACGAATATTTTTAGAAAAACGATATAAATCGGTCCAGTTTTCTATCATATCTGGAATTCCATTCTTGTCATCATCCCAGGTACTCTGCCAGTCAGCTGGTAGTAAGTCAGCTCTATAGTATAACAATGGCTGCTGAATATTCACTGGGACACCAAAGGTAAAGGTCTGACCCTGGGTTGTAGAATGATAGGCCTGCCAAGCTCTTTCGCTCACATAGGAGTAGCAATCTAAATCTTTAACTGGCAATGGTAATATATGCTTACCATCAACATACTTCATAAGTGCATCATTTGCCTGATATAACACATCAGGACCATACCCATATGGACCACCCGTTTCTAAATCTGTATATTGATCCATATTGGCATCGACTGCAGTTATCCCATAACTAGCATACTCTGCATTAAAAGCCTCTAATAGTTCCTTTAGATAGCCTTGTTCTTTGGCTGTGTCATTTTCTAGGATACGCAAGGTAATGTTATGTTCTAGTTCCCCTGTGAATTTTTCATTTCCTTCTGTATCAATGCTTTTGGCAATAACTCCCAAAACTCCCATACCAATTATCACAGCAAGAACAAGAATTACATGTGTAAATAACGCTGGTAATGTTTTTTTCATTTTTAACCTCCCTCATTCATTTTAATATTACAAATCCACCACTTCGCAAAATTCCTTCTTGATAGTGATTACTAGAAAGAATTTCTTTAGGTTCTATCGTTTTATTATGCTTACTTTCATTTATTAATAGTTTATATTCACCTCGCTCTATAACAAGCAGTTCATCTTTTTCATAGATTTTGACATTGATATCTGCAAAATCTACTTGATGCTTTAATTTTGTTAAACATTGAATTAAAGCTTTTACTGGATTATCCTTTGCTGCAACTTCCCAATCTAAGGCTCTTCTGCAATCTGGGTCATAACCGCCCTCCATTGCATTTTCAGTTCCATAATAAATACAAGGGGAGCCTGGAAAAAAATAGGTAAGAGCAAGGGCACTCATTAGCTTATCCTTGTCCCCATTGACTCTAGTTAAAAAACGATGGGTATCATGTGTATCCAGTAAATTTAGCATCATCTGATTCGTGGTATCCGTATTACGCATCAAAATTTCATTTAGCTTATGTGCAACATCCTCAGCATGAAATTGATCAAACGCATAAAAATCTAAGCAGGCCTTCGTAAATGCATAATTCATAATAGAATCAAATTGATCTCCTCTAAGATATATGTTTGCATCATGCCAGTTTTCCCCTATGAGAATACAATCAGTCTTCACTGCCTTCACTGCTTTTCGGAATTGACGCCAAAAATCATGGGATATTTCATCAGAAACATCTAATCTCCAACCATCAATATCAAACTCCTTAATCCAATACGTAGCTATATGGATTAAATATTCACATACCTCTGGGTTTGAAGTATTAAACTTAGGCATATAGGCACAAGCGCCAAACATTTCATATTCAAATGGTTCATCCTTTGTGATGATAAACCAGTCGTAATACTTTGATTTTTTTCCATTTTTTAATACGTCTTGAAATTGACTAAGCTGGTCACTACAGTGATTAAATACTGCATCTAAAACAATTCGAATCCCTAAGGCATGTGCCTTTGTTATTAATTCTTTTAAATCCTCTTTAGATCCAAATTGTGGATCAATTTCAAAATAATTACTTATGTCATACTTATGATTGGAAATTGAACAAAAAACTGGAGTCAAATATAAAGCGTTGATTCCTAAATTTTTCAAATAGAAAAGCTTCTCCGTAATCCCTTGAATATCTCCCCCCGCAAAGCTTTTGGGGTTAGGGATATCTCCCCATTTCATTGTTATATAGCCCCGATCCTTTTCCTTATTTCCCATAAAAAATCGGTCTACAAAAATTTGATAAAACGTAGCTGTTGACATCCAATCTACTGGCTTAATTAAATCACAGGTATTAATATAGGCATATTGAAAACAATTATAATAGCTTAGCTCAAAATCATATTTTGTGCTCAAGCCGTCTTCAGAAAAATAATAGCGCTTTTTATTTTCTATAATTTCAAAGACATAAACCACTCTCACATCCGTAACTGTTAGAGTTATAGTATAATACGCATATAACCGGTCTTCACAATATCTCTGCATAACAGCAGTTTGCCGTTCTAAGGCAAATGTATATTTTCCTCCATAAATCACATTTACTTTTTCTGGAAAATCACTTTTTGAAATTCTCAATCTTAAACATAATGTATTTGCATTTAAAGCAAAACAAAATTTAGATTCGGGAGAATGTAGTATTGCTTTTTCGTCCATAACATATCCTCTTTGCTGTTGACATTTTATTTTTTATTGATATAATACTTAGTATGGAAAAAAAAGTTACTATTCACGACATCGCCAGAGAAGCTGGAGTTTCTGCTGCTACGGTATCCTATGTTATTAATAATAAGCAAGGACAAACGATTAGCGAAGAAACTAAAAACAAAATATGGCATGTAATTAATATGCTGAATTATAAACCCAACGTATTCGCCAAAAATTTACGTTCTTCTAATTCTAAATTAATTGCAGTTTGCACAGAGATTCAAGGCTACCTTGATAAAGCTGAATTTGTCAACATTCTCGAAGATCTTTCTATTTCTTTACGAGAAAATTTTGACATTATTTTTTCAACGCCACCTTTTGGTAGGATCTCCAATGCCGATGCGATCATTGCCTATAATGTTTCAAAAGAAACCTTTTATAAAATAGGAAATCAGAACTATATTCCTCTGATTGCCGTGAATTGTCTTGTAGAGGACAAACTTTTTTTCCAAGTTTGCATCGACTATGAAAAACTAAAGAACGAAGCCGATGCTTATTTTAAAGATGACTATTATTTTGTCTCCTTAATACCCGCAGATGCAGCAATTAAGAAACAAATTGAAACCATTTTTAAAAATACAATTTTTGTAGAAAATGGTTCTAATCTTCAGAACATTAAGGTACAAAATGTTTTAACCATTCATGGTCTTTTAGCCGAATTTTTTAAAGGTCAACCTGTAAATCTTCTTTTTAAAGATTTATATTCTCCCATTTGTAGCCAGGTTGCCAGTTGTATCTACAAAGCATTAAGCCGTGAGGCCTTTGATATTCATGCTTATAAGGTTTAAATAAACAAACGGACGTTCCAATTTAGGAACGCCCGTTTTATTTTCCTATGTTACGGGCGTTTCAAATTATGCGTTTGGAAGCGCGTAGAAATTTATTTCGCCTGTAGCAATAACATAAACTATCTTATATTTTCCTGCAACTGAGCTAGTGAAGTTGCTACCAGCTTCAGGCACAAATTTATCATTTGCATCACCACTTGTTCCCATTGTAGATGCACCTAAATAGTCGCCATAGCCTTGTTTTTCACCCTTTGGATGTTTTTCAAAACAGAAAGGTCCAAACTTACCCTCTTCAACTGTAAGAATAAATTCATATTGAGTTTCATCAGCTGAAATTGTAAATAAGTAATCTGCTGAAAAGCCATGGCTCCAGGAATTAATATTTTCACCTTTAATATAAATATCCAGTTTATCTGCACTTTCGATATGCTCTACTATAGTAATCATTTTAGCATAGCTATCAAAGGTAATATCATAACTTCCAGCTGTCAACACCTTAATGTTGTTATTACCGCCACCAACAGCTGAGAATGCGGTGCCACCATTATAAAGGTAGGTATAATTGTAATTTCCTAGACCATTATAGCCTTCTGTTCCATATTCACCACGTTCAGTTGAACCAGCTTTAAAAGCTTGAATGATAAACTCAGAATTTGCTTTTAATGCAACATTTTTAATTTCATATACTCCAGAACCAGCTTCTATCTCTACCAGCTTGAATTCTGGTTTAAAGCAATAGCCACTCCAATCAGCTACACCTTCTGAAAAAGTACCATCAATGTAATAATCTGTTGGTACTGGTGAAACAGTTCCATCAAATGTAACAGATAATACCTGCGTAGCCTTTGTATAGGTGAAAGTATATGAACCTGATGCCTTAGCAACCATATTTAAGCTAGGCTTTTGATCCACAAAAGCTTTACTAGCCTCATCTAAATTACTTGCACGAAGATAATCAGTTCCTGTACCTACTTCTGTTCCAATGGTATTTAAGGAAGAGAACATAAATTCTTCATTTTCCTTAAGATAAACTGTCAGTGTGTAAACACCATTTTCATTCTTCATCTTAGTTGCATCATTATACATATCCTTCCAGTTTGTAATACCAGAACCCTTAATGAAGAAATCTGTAATTACCTGAGTTGGAGCAGTTACATCTCCATTGCGAACCCAAGAAATCTTATCTAATGGATTGATATTGAAGGCTTCCTTGTTTGCCTCAGTATAGCTTGCATTGTTTGTTTCATAAGTATCATCATCTGGATGTGTGGTAAGGGTAAATGTATAATTACCTGCAAGCTCACACTTGATATTTAAACGATAAGAAGAGTTATCTCCAATTGTACTTGCTCCACTAAAGGCCTCGGTTCCATCTGCAAGTGTCAAAGTTGTAAGATATCCAACTCCTCTTTGGTTATGCCAGCTTTCATTAATAGCGAACTGGAATAAGTCTCCTACCTGTAAATCTAAAGTATAGGTATACTCGTTTTTATCAGCAGCCTTGGTCATTTTGGTGGTTTCATCAAAAACCTTACCCCAGTTGTTGCTCATTAAAATTGGACTTGTTCCACTTCCAACAATATAGTATTCTCTCGTATCCACCGTCTGTTGTGCGGAAGTCCATTGAGCAAAAGCAGATTTATCTTCGGTAATTGCCTGTTCAAAGTCAAATTTGTGACCGAAATTAGGGGTTGCAAACCATTCAACAAAGACAAAGTTTTCTTTAGTAGGAACCCATTTTGTTGCTCTTTCTCCTTCCTTAACGGTTTCAGTCTTTAATACTGTTGTACCATCATAGTAGGTTACAGTATATTCTTTGGTTTCGGGAGTTTTCGTGTCATTACAAGCAGAAAGCATAGCGATAGACAACATGCAAACCACTGCTACGACAAAGAAACCTACCCATTTGATAGCTTTTTTCATCTTTCCATCTCCTATAATTTTTTAGTTTTTTGAATTACTTAACCGATTAAGTATATTATAGCATAGCGCTTTCATTTTGACAATAGTTTTTTTTATTTTCTTTTAAAATACAAAAAAATGGCATAGAAAGAAAGAATTTTCAAACGTTTTGTAATAATATGAAAGGATGAATACTATAATATTCTCTCACTTCATTATATTTTTACATCTTAAAAGAATATGCATAATCTTTCAAAAAAGAAAAAGCCAAACAAGAAAGGACGTCCTTCTTGAATGGCAAATTATGTCTTCGATCTATTTGTTCCCCCTATTTAAAGCATTACTCTATGCACAGTTCCATTATCAACTCTATTCCATTAACTGAATCGTTATGGCAAATGCTCCATATTTTTCTATATCTTCCCTTTTATAATACAATTCCATATCCTTTGGATCTGCAAAATCATTAGGACTATATCCTATGGACACCTGATCAAAATGTGAATAAAGTTCATAAAAATCTTTGTATATGTTCGTTTTTATAACAAGCGTATGAATACATTCCTTAGTTTCAGTATTTGTAAAACAAATCGTATCTCCTGGTTGTATCAAAGCTCTTTTTTCATCATATAAGCGCATTTCTACAGTTTTTGTTTTATTTTGGATGGACGTAAAGGAATCTGGCCATAAATTCATTTGGTGTATCATAACTAAACCTCCTACCTTTTAAACTTCAATCCAATACCTTTTTAAATTTTCCTTATAGTTTATATGATCAAAAATAATTTTTTCAAAGATTCCACCACAGGCTTCAATTGTTTTTGAACTGGCAATGTTCGTTTCTAAGCAAGTAATCAATACTTTTTTTAAGCCCTTATCTTTGCAAATACATAATGCTTCTTGAAGCATAGTCTTAGCATAGCCCTTTCGCCTTTCTGTCGGTCTAACACAATAGCCAATATGACCACCAAAGTCTATTAAATATCCCTTAAGCTCCAAACGAATCTGAAGCAATCCCAAAAGTCTATCATTCTCATCAAATAACCCATATTGTAATGCTTTAGAAAGGGTAGGGGCTTCTATTGTTTCCATTTCTTGATTATACTTTAACCACTCTTCTGCAGAAGCCTTTACAAGAATACCAGTTCCATCCATACTACTTTTACTATCTATAAATTCCTTCTTATAGGATTCTATTTCCTTTATATCCTGCAGATTAGGCTTTCTAAATTTCATATCAATTCCTCCTAGACACAAATTAATTCATAAAGAATTTCTTTAATTTCATATGTTTTGCATAAGAATAGGCTGAAATAGTGGTTATTTGAGGTATTCCTATTTTCAATAAATTTAGTATGAGATAATACACCTCTATCTTTAAAGAACTATTAAATACAACCCAAACTTGATTCGTTAGGATATGAATCGTAATCCGATAATTTTTTGCTGAATTTTCAACAGCGATATACCGAATAGATTCTATATGTAAGGATAGTTTTTTAAAAGGCTTTTGGAGGTATAACAGATGATTCTTTTGTTCTATAGAATAAATTAAGAAGGATCTGACTTTGAAATTTTTTATATTATAATCCTTTAAATCTACACTATTACATACAGCAAAATTTTTTTCTTCTAGTTTTAAATCAATTTCATTCATATTACTTTTTCACCGTTACAAATGATAATAAGCTTTCCTTAATATCATAATAGTCACGCGCACAATCGCGGGGAATGTTTAATAACTTTAGTCTATGGCTATCACAAAATTCTTTTTTCTTTCTATCGCGCCTTATTACTTCCTCATCAGAGTAATGTTCTGGTCCATTCAATTCAACTGCTAAAAGGATAACATCTCTGGAATATTGCTTTTCAAAGATAACCAAGTCAAATTTCTGTTTAAAGAAAATACTAGAATCCACCTTATCCTCATTAAAAATGCTAGATACTGGAACCTCAGATTTAATATAGCATTGTTTATTTATAACAGATAATATTTGAGTAATCGTACTAGCTAACTCCTTCTCACTTTCCGTGCTTATCTGTCTTGTTCCCAAAGCTACCGAGGAAATGGATACATCTGTAACAATGCTTTCCCCATTGGTAGAAACATATTCAGCTAATTCCTTTAAATCATCACTATCTTTAGATAGACTTTTCAGTGCCTCTTTATTTCCAAGCATAATCAATTTATTTTTAGCTCTTGAAACGGCTACATTAATCAACTCTCTATTATTCTTTAACCACTCATATGTAGAAGGATATGTATTATTAGTAATTGCCGTAGAAAAAATAATGACATCCTTTTGATCACCTTGAAATGCATGGACTGTCCCTATAGTAACATCCTTTATACCATGCTGTTCCAAAGCATATTCTATACACTCTTTTTGATGAACAAATGGTGTAATAACTCCTACATTTAAATCTTTATTTTCTTCAATGAATTTACAAATATATTCAGCTTCTACTTCTGAAATATTCCTTATATTTGATGGAGCTTTACTATCTATTTTACTTGTATCCACAAATATTAATGGTCTTTTCTCACCACTTGGAGCTTTAAGTTTAAGTTTTCCATGATAATACTTTTGATTAGAAAATCCTATAATTTTTTCATGACATCTATAATGGTAGCTTAATAAGGTTTCATTATTTATAATATCAATATTTGTAAAAACTGTATAAATAGAATTTTCTATATAGTCATATTCCTTTGCAATATGATATTTTTTCCTTAATTCTTTGTTGATGCTTTTATCTAACACAATCACTGGCTTAAGCTGCTGTGGATCCCCTACTAGCATAAGCTGTTTGCATCTAACAATAGGAATTAAAGCATTCGCAACGTTACATTGCCCCGCTTCATCCATCATAACCATATCAAAATGAGGACTTGGATCTCCTAAGAAGGTACAGGATAAATTTGTGGAGATAATTATAGGGAAAATATCTAGGAACTTCCCTAAATTTTCATTGTCAGATAAATAACTTCTAAAGGCTTTCGTCCTATCTGCAATTTCTTCCTTGGTTTTATTACTCATCTTCAAAATATTCATCAAATCTTTATATTTTTGCTTGTCCAAGCTTTGCAGTTTAGAAGCAGTTTCAAAATGAATAGCCATAAAAAAATTATAAAAATATTTATCATCCTGATGCATTAAATCTTCAAATTTTTCGATTTCAATATCACCTAAATCTGATATTTTTTTACGAATATCTTCTAATTGAGTCTGAATGTCTATACTAAGCATGTCATTAGAATTTTTTTCTAGAATGGATAATAGTCCTTGTTCTTTCGTCTTTAGTTCTGTCAAATAATCATAATCTGATAACATTTGAACTAATAGGTTCATATCCTTTTTTCTGTCTTCCTTCAATTGTTTAATTCTAGAGTCAAAAGTTTTTAAATCCTTTGCATACTGATACATTTCTAAAATTCTTTCTATTGCTTGACTACAATTGTCAAAGCTTCCTAGTCGAATTGCTGGGAAAAGTAGCGGAATCTCATTTTTATATTTTAAATTTAATATATCCTCATAAACTCCATCCATAGGGATATTATTATTAGAGGTAACCAATACCGTTTTACCATTAAATTCAGCTGTGATGATAGCATTTAATAAGGTTTGAGTCTTACCCGTTCCAGGAGGACCCTGAATATAGCTGACTGGAGATTTCATTCCTATATGAATGGCATTTATCTGATCAATGTTAAATTTATTATCCACAGTAAATATAGGATAATTCATTCGCCTTGCTAGTTTGCTGTCAGGATCGCCAAAAAAGGTTTTAATAGGTAAGGACATTTCTTCTGGATGTTGAATCATAGCTTTAATACCATTAATTTCCTTAACGATATCTACCGTATATTTCTTGCCAAGATTTACAATGAATGGGCGTTCATCTGTCTTCACTTCGCTTTTATATGTGCTAGTTCTTGTATTGTTATATTCATGAATGACCGCTACTAACCTACTTAAATCAACCTGGGTTTCTTCTAACAAATAATATTCTTCTTCAGGAATGTATCTGTATATACTCTCAACATTTTTGATATCTTTTGTGTTAGAATCATAACTAAATTCTTTGTTGAAAATTAAACTTTTGGCTGCACGTAATACCTTTTTAGAAATATCTAAATCTAAATTTCTATAAGCTAACACAAACAATCCTTTCTTCGTATTAATACTTAATACATTACAAGCAAGTGTATTTTCGAATTTCTCATTTCCTTTTTCCGCTTTATTTTTCTTTTTTTCTTCTTGAAAAAAAGCATTAGTTGCTAATATCTTAAATTGTTCTTCTGTCAATGGAAACTCTTCATTTTCTAATAGACAATCCATATCAATTCCTGGAATCATACCATATTTAGAGATATAGGGAATTGTATCTAATTTAAAGCAACTAATATAATAATCTAATAAATCCTCTCTATTATTAGTTGGATTTAAAAATAAAAATTCTTCCCTATCTTCTTGAAGCTTTGTTAATAATGGTTGTGGCGTTTGATGGTATGTTTGTTCACATACTGCTGCAGATAAAATAGAATCAAAAAAAATGGTTCTCTGGTCTACATCCTTTGAATACGCAATATTAAAAGAATCACAATTGATTTTCCTATTAAAAGGATTTATATCATTAATACCAATCATGTAATGCGTGTTCTCTTCCTCTTTATTTCTATATTCAATTTTTATCCAGGAATTTTGATAAACTCCTTTTAATAAAATTCTCCCTAGATTTCCCATACATTCACCACTATTTTTTTACTTATTTTTAAATTTTCTCAAACACATTTAATATTTCTAAAGTTTTAATTGATTTTCTTAATACAGTTATCCATCATAAATTCAATGATATCACTATTTCTCTCCTCATAATATTCAATTAATAATTGTTTAAATTTTGGAACAACCTCACTCCTAATGATTAGTAGTCCAAGTCCATGAGATATAAGATAATGATTTGCAAAAATAACAGCAGTTCTCTTATTACCATCAATAAAAACTTGCGTCTTCATACAATATAAACATAATTCTATTGCAGTCATATAGGTGACATTTTCTTCCTCAATACTCTTTAAAGTATTCTTCACATCTGTTTCATTTGGAATACTGGGTCTATAAGTTGACCCTCCAATCGATACGGGTACTGTTCTAATCTTACCACCATATTCATAAAATCCTTCATTTACTACTTTGGCAATATGAGAAAGAAGGTTGAAATCAGACGGATATGTCATCATATCCTTATCCAAAATAAATTCCCATGCATGCTTAAGATTTAGAATTTTTTGGACATCTGATGCCTTCATCCCAGAAACATTACCATTCTCTATAATCGTTTCTGTTTGAGGAAAAGTAGTTGAAACACCTTCTAATATAGCCTGATCATAAATAATTTCCTTCATAGAGGATCTAGCATAGTCTAAATTAATCAATACATTGTTAGTTAATTCTTCTTTCACATAACCTAACAATGCCAATTCTTTTTCTAAATGTCTTAATTCTTTTTTTAAGGCTCTACTCTCTTTGGCATCTTTAAGTAATTTTTGAAATAATTCCTCAGAATATAAATCTACATAGGTGGAGGTTAGCTTTGAAGCAATTCTTTTTCTAATATAAATATACTTGTTGCCATTTGTTCCTTTGATTTCAGGAGAGCCATCATAGGGGATTAAATTTAATCTTGCTTGTAATTCAGCCTTCTTATGCAACAATTCTTGAATTCTTTTATAATTATCCATAGCAATCTCCTTATAGGGAACTTTCTTTATTTCATTATATAATAATGTTCCCTATTTTGCAAGGTTAATAAAAAAACACTATAAAATTCAAATTAAACAATTTCTCTAAATATAAAAAAACTACTGACTTTTATTTTTTTGCCAACAGTCTAAAAATAATAATAAAATAGAGCATTTTTAGAAAAGTATAAATATTAGATTAATCGGCAATAGCCGTCCAGAACAAATATGATTTCATATCGTTCTGGGCGGCTGTTATCCTTTTAATCCTTCTGTACTAATACCTTCAACAAGGTATTTTTGGAAAAATAGGAAGATAAGAAAGATTGGAATGATGGATAGGGTGGACATAGCGAACATACTTCCCCAGTCAGACTGAGAAGAAGGATCAGAAAACATTTTTAGTGCGATGGATAGAGTATATTTTGCTGGAGAATTCAGATAAAGCAGAGCTCCGAAGAAGTCATCCCAACGCCACATAAAGGAGAAAATGGCGCTGGTCACAATGGACGGCTTGATGAGCGGCAGAATAATTCTCGTAAATATACCGTAGATGCTGCAGCCATCAATTTTTGCCACCTCGTCTAAATCCCTTGGTATTCCTTTGATAAACTGAATATTTAAAAAGATGAAAAAACCCTGCCCAAAAAAGTGCGGAACAATCAAAGGCAGATACGTTCCCACCCATCCCATCTGATTAAACAGGATATACTGTGGTATCATAATAATCTGGAACGGCAGCATCATGGATACAAGCATTGCGCTGAACCATATTCCTTTTCCCTTAAAATTGCATCTGGCAAATCCATAAGCGATAATTGCAGAAGAGCATACCGCTCCCACAGTGGCCAGACCTGATATGATCAGTGAATTTTTAAAAAATACCGTGAAAGAGACATTGGCAAATCCCTTCCAGCCCTTTATGTAATTTCCCAGATGAAAAGACTGCGGCAGCAGATGTTCCGCATGACGGAAAATTTCTGTCGTGTCTTTAAATGATCCCATAATCATCCACACCAGCGGATATATCATAACGCAGGCAAAGGAAAACGTGAACAGATGATAAATCACTCTCATTGCATTTCGTTTTAAAGTATAATTTTTCATACGCATTATCCTTCTGATTCATAATAAACCCAGTACTTCTGCGACTTAAAAAGGATAAAAGTCAGCAGTCCGATAAACGCCACCATAAACCACGCCATGGCGCAGCTGTATCCCAGCTTTTCATTGGTAAATGCATTCTGATACATATAAACCGCATAAAAAAGGGTCGAATTTTTCGGTTTTCCTTCTGTGATGATATAACTCTGGGTAAATGCCATAAAACCACTGATCAGCTGATTAATCAGGTTAAAGAAGATAGTCGGAGTCAGCATCGGCAGCGTGATCTTAAAAAATTTTGTGATCCCACTGGCACCATCTACCGTAGCCGCCTCATAAAGACTGACCGGAACCTGCTTAAGACCAGATAAAAAGATCAGCATGGAGGAACCAAACTGCCAGACAGCCAGAATAATCAGAACCCATATTGCCGTCTCTTCTTTTCCCAGCCATACAGTTTTGGAAGGAAGACCAATCAACGCCAGAAGTGCATTTATCACACCATCACTGGCCCAAATCCTTTTCCACAAAATTGCTACTGCCACACTGGAACCGATAATGGACGGCAGATAGTAAACCGCCCGGTAGAAGCCCGAAAGCTTTGTATTCTTCACCAGCAGCATGGCTACGATCAATGCCATAAGGAGACGGAGCGGTACTCCAAATACCACGTACTTAACCGTTACCATTAACACTTTCCAGAACAAATCATCCTCTGTAAACATGGTGATATAGTTGTCCAGCCCGATAAACACCGGAGATTTCAAAATGTTATACCGGGTGAAAGAGTACGCCAGTGACATTACCATTGGATAAAACAGGAATACCATGAAACCAATGATGAAGGGCAGGATAAATACATATCCTGCAACCTTCTCCTGGTTTAAAATCTGTTTCAACGTCTTCTTCGTACCCGGGGTTTTCTGCGTTTTTTTCAAGGCAATCCCTCCAAACCGTAATCAAGCTCTATTGCTTTGCTTCCTCTAACGTCTTTTTTGCGTATTCTGTAAATTCTTTTGCAGCAGTCTCCACGTCCATGGAACCATCCCTGATATTTTCTACATATGTATCGAGTTTGGTTGTCACATCACTTGACCCCTCCGGATCAGGTGCATCGACCGGTGTTGCAACCTCTCCAACTTTTGCTACAAAATCGAATACCTGGGCATTGGCGCTGTCAAGCGTTCCCTTAATCGCTTCCTGTACATCAGTATTGACCGGAACGCCCCGTTCACCCTGAAGAATTTCGTTGGCCTCCACTGAATTTGTAATCCAGTCTACAAATTTAGCGGCCTCCTCTTTATATTGAGAAGTCTCGGCCACAGAGAAAAACTGACTGGGCTTTAAATAGATCGGCTGCTGGGTTGCCCCTTCGGTTGTAGGATACATGGACATTCCAAAATCTCTTCCTGCTGCGGTGACCATGGCCGAATACTGATTCGAAAATGAGAAATCGTTCCATACCGTACCGTCAATAATCGGCTTTGTCTCAACCACCTTAGGATTTTTTTCAACCAAAAGTTCCTGAGATATACTGAATTCCGCATCACTGAATTTCTTTATATACTCGAAATCCTTCTTAACAGTAGTCTCATCTCCCGCTTCCAGCTCGTCCCATAAATGAGATCCATAGCTTCTCGCGATCTCACCCATCAGCACATACCCTCCGTCATAGTAGGTCAGCGCACCGGTTTTTTCGTAAATCGTCTGTCCAATCTCATACAGTTCCTCGATCGTCATTTGGTCCGGTATTGTTACACCTGCCTTATCAACAATCTCTTTATCATAATAAATTGCTGGTGCGTTGCTGCCAAGAGAGATTGCATAACAAGTTCCGTTAATACTCCCACTCTCAATTACACTTTCAGGTATTTTATCCGTCTTAATCGTCCCATTATCGATAAATTCGGAAAGATTCGCCAGAGAATTGCTGGATACATACTTTTCCAAATATCTGTAATCCATCTGAATGATATCTGGCATATTACCACCTGCTGTAGATGTAGCCAGCTTGTCCCAGTAGCCGTTCCAGTCCGTAAACTCAGGCATAATCGTAACATTGGGATTATCCTTCATATAGAGATCAATCACCTGCTGCGTCAAATCATTCCTGACCTGATTCCCCCACCAGAACAGTTTTAAAGTGACCGGTTCCCCCTCTGCCGCCGAGGAAACAGCTTCTGTGGAAGCATCTGCCTGAGCCTCTTGTGTGCTCGAGACTGACTGTTTCTCAGTTTCCGCGGTATCAGGTTTGGAAGAACATCCCGCCACGCTGAGGGCCATAACTGCCGCCATAGTAAGTGCCAATCCTTTTCGTTTCATAAGTAACCTCCTCAAATAATAATTTTGTATCGCTTGCTTGCGTTTGTAATATTCTTATTAATCATATTACTAATATTATTAATTGTCAATATATACAACAAAATATTTTATTTTAATTTATAATAGTGCATTTTTCGTTGACTTTCTCAATGTCAAATGGTAATATCCGTTTATATAGGCAACATTTTGCGTTTGTACCATTCATTTTATTCATATTTGTAATCATATCAATTTTACTTAGAAAGAGGACACTATGAAAAGGCAAATTATTACCAACTGTAATGTATTCGATGGAAAACATGAGCAGCTGAAACTGCACTCACACATCATAATAGAAGATAACCTGGTAACTGAAATCTCCTCTTCCGACGTCTCAGCGGAAAATTTTGACGAGATCATAGATGCCGGCGGGCGGATCGTTATTCCCGGTCTGGTGGATTGTCACGTTCACGTAGCCTTAACAGGAGGCGGTTCTGAAATGGAGTGTATGCGGGCAGACGAAACCGCCGTGAGAGGCGCGAAAAACGCGGAAGAAATGCTTTACCGCGGCTTTACTACCGTCCGGGATGCCGGAGGACTGGTATGGGGAATTAAACACTGTATAGATACCGGCTATACCATCGGCCCAAGGATTTTCCCC
>UQGR01000028.1 GCA_900540705.1 uncultured Mollicutes bacterium | reverse complement strand
AACACAAGGAATATCAAATGTCAAATAATACACTTCTTCAAAACAAAAAAACCAAGAGTACCTTTAAACCCTCAGTTTATTAATAAATTATATTTTTTTTATAAAAGAAATCTATGCCTTAAATAAGTGAATTTTAGAATCATTATCTAAAATATTAACACATGACTGATCAAATTTTTTATCCTTAGAAATAAAATAAATACTCATAGAATCAAAATAGACACGATAAGGGAAAGAGTCGTCATGATAAATACAATAGAACAAAGCATAATATTCCTTTTGAATATCTAAAGGACTATTTGTTTTTCTTAATGCATAACTAAAAGTGCCATTAGATTCTATGCCGTCTATAAAAGCAGATGGAGAAGAGGAATAAGAATTGTAAGGTTCTGTTAAATGATCAAAAAATCTCACCCTATATTTTCCATCAGCCTTCATTACATCCGCGTAATAAAATCCAGCATTCTCACTAATATCACAAGAATAATAGTATTTATAATTATCACCTAAAAATTGATAGGAATACGTATTTGTCTTTTTCAAAATTTCAATATCCAAATTAGAAAATGGGTCTAATACTCCATCTTCTCTATCCCATTGTGTTTTTAGTTCAAGGGACTGATTTAAATTTTCAAAACCCAAAAGACCATAATCTATGGATTCATTATCTTGTGAGGAACAACCAAATAAACCTATTAAGGATACAAATGCCAAACTAATTATTTTCTTCATAATATCCCAACCTTACTCTATAAGATACCTTATTATATCAAATAAAAATGAAAAATGCAATGCCCATTGTACATTTATATTACTCTTGAAAAAAATTAAAAGTCTCACTACTATAATGAAGTGAGACCTAATTCAACTCTTTACCTAGTCTTTAACGAATGGTAATAAAGCCATATGGCGTGCACGCTTAATAGCAATTGCAAGCTTTCTTTGATATTTTGCAGATGTACCAGTAATACGACGAGGTAAAATTTTGCCTCTATCCGTAACAAACTTTCTTAATAAATCTACATCCTTAAAATCAATATGTTCAATATGGTTTTGAGTAAAATAGCAAACTTTTTTACGACCACGACGCTCGCCACGATCGTTTCTACGATTCTGCTGCATAAATATATCCTCCTTAAATTTTTAGAATGGTAAGTCATCATCAGCAACATCTACATTGAAGCTCTGAGGAGCCTCTTGTTCTGGCTGTGATGCAGGGGTACCCTGATATGGTGTCCCATAGGTAGGATTATTATATCCCTGGTAATTATTCTGTTGTTGATATTGTTGTGGCTGCTGATAGTTTTGATTAGGCTGATAATTGGATGGCTGTGCATTTGGATCTCTTGGCTGAAGATTTTCAACTGAATCCAAAACAACCTCTGTCACATAGCGCGTTTGTCCGTCCTGAGCCTGATAATTTCTAGTTTGGATACGACCTTCTACAGATAACAAATATCCCTTCTTTATAAATCTAGAAATAAAATCTGCCTGACCACGCCAAGCAATACAATTAATAAAATCAGCTTGTCTATTTCCGTTAGCGTCACGCATACCACGATCAACAGCTATAGTAAATGCTACACTTGGAATTCCAGACGCCGTATAACGAATCTCTGGATCCTTGGTAATTCTACCAACTAATAGTACTTTGTTCATATTCGTACCTCTTTTAATTATTCGCCATCTACAACAACGATATGACGGATAATGTTTTCATTATAACCTGCAATACGGTTAAATTCTGAAATAGCCTTAGGAGTTGCATCTACTAACATCCAAACATAATATCCCTTACGGGCATGTTCGATTTCATAGGCTAACTCTCTTAAACCCCATTCCTTACATTCTAAAACCTTAGAATCATTGGTTGTAAAAATGTTAGAAACATTTGCAACCTCCGCTTTAATTGCTTCCTGATCTAGGTTAGCACGAATGATATACATTACTTCATACTTCTTCATAGTTTGTTAACCTCCTTATGGACTTTTGGCCTAGCATAGCTTCTAGGCAAGGGCATTTCACAAAATGCTTAATAATTATATCATGATTCCACTTTAATATCAAGAAATATTTTTTTGCATAAAAAAAGAAAAACAGTTATTAAAAACAACTGTCTACTCTTTTTCCTTCTCAAATTCCTTATTCATTTCTTCACTTTTAACAAATTGATTGTCAAAATGAACAACAAAATAATAAGTCTTATTATCATCCTGTATCTTTTGTTGCAGAAGCTTTAAAATTTCTCCGTCATTCAGCCGATACTTATATGGTCTAACCAAATCGAAAATGATATTCGTATGCGTTAGTCCTGCAACAATTCTAAAATCATGGATAGAAAGCTGCTCATCGATTTCCTTTACTGCCTCTTTAACTCTTCTTCTTAAATCATTTGTTTCTTCATTGTCGATATCAATGGGATCCATATGAATGGTCAGCTCCACTCCAAAATCGTCAAAGACCTTCTTTTCTAAATTATCTATGGCATCGTGAACTATCAACATTTTCTGATTTGCATCTACTTCTACATGGATTGTCATAAAGCATTTTGTCGGACCATACATATGGCATACTGGGTCATGATATCCCAAGACCAAAGGCTCCTCTTTAATTACATTTAAAATGTTTTTGATAAATTCTGCATCAGTAGAAACACCAATTAAAGGATCAATCGTTTCCTTTATTAGCTTAATACCTGAATAAATAATGAACAAAGAAACTAAAATACCAAGTACCCCATCTAAACTAAACGGCATATTTGGAACAAATAATAAAATGATATTTCCAATCAGTAAGGCTAAAGTAGAAAAACAATCGTTTAAACTATCCTTACTTGTAGCCTCTAAAGCCAAAGAATTAATAATTTTACCCATCTTACGATTAAAAATAGATTGGAGAAGCTTGATAAGTATGGATACTGATAAAATGCCAATCGAAATATAAATCACAAGCTTATCTATTTCTACTGGTGCATAGCCGATTATCTTTTCTATGGATGAAAATAAAAGACTACCCCCAACAAACATAATAATGATAGATACAATCAAGCCAGAAATATATTCCATTCTTTGATGACCATATGGATGCTCATTATCCGCTGGCGCACTGGCAAGCTTAAATCCAACTAGAGTAATTACAGAAGACCCCATATCAGATAAGTTGTTGATACTATCTGCAATAATGGAAATACTACTAGAAATAATTCCCGCAAACAATTTAATGACAAATAAAATCAAATTTGAAATAATGCCAAAAAAGCTAGCTAGCTTCCCATGAGCAAGCCTAACCTTCTCTTCCTTAACATTTTCATAATTTTTAATAAACATTTTTCTCAATAAATTGACCATACATACTTCGCCTCTTTTATCTTGACCACAATTATAGCATAGTTTAAGCTTTCTTTCAAATACTAATACTGGTGATCATATGCTCAAAAAAATTTTAATTGGAACTGGAATTATTTTTTTTATCCTAATCCTTTTTTTATTTGTCTTTCAACCCATTAACTCTGTACAGGATATGCATACTACACCTGAGCTGTCTATTACAGATGCCCAGGATAGGGAGATTATGCATTTTATAAATAACCATCGAACCACTCCTATAGAAATAGAGAAAATGAGTAAAAAAAACATAAATATCCTATTGACAATAGAAGATAAAACCTTTTATCAGCATAGTGGTTTTAACTTAAACAGAATTATGAAAACTTTAGTATCCAATCTTAAAAAAAATCAAAGTCATGGGGCTTCTACTATTACTCAGCAGTATGTAAAAAATGTGTATCTAGACAATAGTAAAACCTTCGGAAGAAAATTTAAAGAGCTATATTATGCAATCAAGCTAGAACAGATTGCATCCAAAGACGAAATATTAGCTAGTTACCTCAATTGCATCTATCTAGGAAATGATATCTATGGAATAGCCAATGCTTCAAGCTATTATTTTAACAAAAGCTATACAGATTTATCTATTAAAGAAATGACAACCTTTGTGGCTCTATTAAATGCGCCTACCTATTATAGTACTCATCTCGACAAGCTAGAGGAAAAAAAGAATCGCTTGCTTACAGTTCTTTTAGAAAATAATACAATCACCTCTAAAGAATATGAGCAGGCCAAAACACCGATTGAATTCCATCTAAATCCTTATATTTATAATAGCAACCTTTTATATTTTACAGATGGCGTTTTAAAAGAATATAAAGCAATGAATCTAAATCCTAAATTCAATCAAAAGGTAACCATTAAAACCCAATATAATATGGCAATGAATACACTAGCTGTGACTTCTCTAGCAAACTATGCTAGCATTGCTGTAAATAAAGACGGATTTATCCTAGCAATGATTGGAGATAAGGATTACTATACTTCTAGTTTTAATATTACAGTCAATGGAAAAAGAGACATCGGTTCTACCATTAAACCCTTGTTATATTACGAGGCTCTAAAATGTGGCTATTCTACAAAACAAACCTACTATAGTGGTCCTTATTCCTTTTCCTATCATAATGAAACTATAACGATAAAAAACAATGCCTCGGTATATCCATATAAGGATATCAGTATGCGAGAGGCTCTGGCGACCTCAGATAATATTTATGCAATAAAGACTCATCAGGCATTAGGCTTTAAAACTCTATCCAATCATTTAAAAAAATACAACATAGAGGCAAAAAGTCTGCCATCTTTGGCCTTAGGAAGTGTAGGAATGAGTCTTCA
Source organism: uncultured Mollicutes bacterium (assembly GCA_900540705.1). Taxonomy (GTDB): domain Bacteria; phylum Bacillota_I; class Bacilli_A; order Acholeplasmatales; family Anaeroplasmataceae; genus Pelethenecus. The sequence goes on along the minus strand of UQGR01000028.1, from coordinate 22,408 downwards.
GGATTTAACAAGAATATATACCCAATTTTTTACCGAAGGAAAATACCTAAAGCTTCGGTATATAGAACAAATCCATATCGATAATAAAAAGCATTATCAAGCGAAAATGGAATATAAAACCTTAGGAAGCTCTGAAGATTTTAAAAAAATTAAAGATTTGATGTCGTCTATCTTCGACTCCTCTATTCCCCATTCTACAGCAGCAAGCATCGCAAGCAAACTTCCTACAAAATGTTATGGAAAAAGTGGTTTGACTGATTTCGATTCTTACATGATGGGATTTAGCGATGATATTCTCATTGGGGTATGGTCTGGATACCTAGACAACCAGCCTTTAGAGGATATAACCTCTAAAAGGATACCTAAGGAAATATTTTTGAAACTTATCAATAGCTATTATGGAAAACCTTCATAAACTATCTTTAAACTGAGATGAAAATTCTCAGTTTTTTATTCAAAACATTCTTCTTTGTTTTGATATATTTCGACAGGCTTTTACATTTTCCAGGTGATAAAATAAATAAAACTAAAAGTTTAAAGGAGAAAATTAAATTATGAAAAAAATATTATTTCTTTATGTTATTTTATTATCATTTCTACTACCTAATGTAAGTGCCCATCAAGCCACAGAAATGAATTTGGTTTATCCTGTTACAGGAGCAGATCCTTATTGTGGAAATGAAAGATTAAAAAACTATGAATGGCTAAAATTATTTGATTGGAAAAGCTATTTAAACGATTTTAAAAAATATAAAAATAAAAGATTTATAGGCCCTTATTATAAAATCGGAATTATAGGAAAATGGGACTATGTGGATTTAGGAGATGAAATTTCCATTGAATTTAGGTTGATTGACGATTATATAGGAGACTACAAAGCTAAAAGTCAGATACTTTCAATGTCACAAACAAGTTATAATTCAGTTTCAGTCACAAATCAGGTTGGAGTGACGCTATCCACTACCATTGGACAAACTAGTGTCGCATCGTTAGGAATAACTGGAAAAGACGTTTTAAATGCCAGTGTTGATCAAGGTTTAAATATTTCAAACACTTTATCTGTGGAAAAAATATATTCAGAAACACAAATGTCTTCTCAAACAATGAATTATGATATAAATTTATCTGTAATACCAAATAATCAGCCTTTAGTAGGCTACGGGAAAATTGCTGTATACGTAAAATATAAAATTAAAGCCTCCTACCGTATGGAATCTTTCTGGTGGGGAACTTATGAAGAAGGTGGAACTCGTCGTTCAAACTATTATGCCTACAAATACATTTTTGCTTTAGATTCCTTTATTTATCCTGACCATACTTTTGGTGATACAGGAGATACTGGAATATATCCTTTGGAAGAATCCATTCCCTTAAAGGAGTATGACGATGGATCAGTTCATTTATAAAATAAAGAACAATCCCGTTTTTTATAGCTTATTCTTTCTCATCATTACAGGTCTAGCAACACTTTGTGGATATTTGTTTTTGAATTATTCAACAATCAACATTGAAATGAAAAAACAAATGGATGTTTATAAGGATTCCTATATTTATATGGCTCATCCCGATTTAAGTATTAAAAAGGAAATAAAAAAGGAAACTATTGTTGCTTCCTACAAATATGATTATATTGAATTTGATGGAGAGATTTTACAGGTAATTAGGACAAACAAAAATGGTGTGATTCAAGGAATCCCCATGTATGATTCAAGCTTTCAGCTCATTTCTTTACCTGAAGAAAACTACCTACCTGGAATATATTATTCTACTACTGATAGAACAGGATGTACTCCCATTAAAGATATAGAGTACCCAAAGGATTTATTTATAAAGCATATTTATCCTAAGGAGATTATCTTTATCATTGAAGAAGATATTTTATTAGATGCAGATTATTATATTATAAATAGTATCGAGCTTTATAATAAGTTATCCAATCAAAATTCCATCAATGTTCCTCTTCCTTCCTCCTTTGTAGGAGATGGTTCATACATAAAAAACTCTTTAAATCAAAATTCGTTTTATATTATATTTTCTATTCTTTCCTTTTTGCCCCTACTATTTACAACCTTCATTTTCCACATACTTAGTAAATATCATATAGAAAGAATGCAGCAGGAAATAAAAATACGAATGATTTATTTTTCAAGTCAAGCTCAAATCCGTAAACAAATATTTCTAGAACAATTTATATTGATCAGCTTGAGTGTACTATGTTCTGGCATATTGTCCTGTATACTTCTATTGGGAGGCATTTCCTTTGGTCATTTACTTTTATGTATGTGTGTGACATTAGGGGTTTATGCTCTCTTAAGCTATCATAATATCTCCAAAGCCATTAAAGTCTATTTTAAACAAACTCATAATTTAGTAATTAAGGAAGTAATTGTATGATTGAAATTAAAAATTTGTCAAAAAAATATAATGAGCATATCATCTTTGAAGATGCAAGTATAACGATAAATTCGGGTGATTTTATAGCTATAAAAGGGGAAAGTGGCAGTGGAAAAACCACCCTACTAAATATAATAGGTTTGTTAGAACAAGCAGATAAAATAGACTATAGATTTGATGATGCATTGCTGCCAAATCAAAAATCAGCGCTAGAAAGCATTCGAAGAAAATCCTTCTCTTATGTTTTTCAGGATGCCTGTTTAATATCCTATTTGAATTGTTATGACAATATCGTAATGCCTTTAAAAAATTTAAAAATGCAAATTTCTAAAGATAAAGTAGAAGAAATTGCAAGACAACTAAACATAGAAGATATTCTTTATAAAAACGTAACCAAGCTTTCAGGGGGAGAAAAAACTAGAGTGGCTATTGCTAGAGCCATCCTTACTGGAAATCCCTATGTTTTAGCAGATGAACCAACAGGAAACTTAGACCCTAAAACAAGTCTAGAAGTTATGGAAATTTTCAAAACTCTAAATAAAGACCTTCATTTTACCATCATTATGGTAACCCATACCGAAACTTTAGATTCCTTCTTTAATCGGATCCTTTATATTGCAGGAGGAAAAATTGATGAAGCTTCTTAAGGATGTATTACTTTTATCCAAATATCCATCTTGGAATTCAAAAATGCTAAATAAAATTTCATTTTATAGTTTTCTTTTTTTCCTAATTCTCTGGATGATTTTAGGATTTTTAAAGGTTGATTTAGAAAAAAGATATGAGGCAATGCCAAATAATACCTTTGTCAGTTCCCTTTCTGTAGAAGAAAACTTTGAAAGTATTGATTCCTTTAAAGAGTCAATTATGGCTAAGGAAGCTATGCTAAAAGAATCCCTAAATTCAAAGGTTGATGCAGGATACTCCTTTATTACCTCTTCTTATATTCGCAAAGAAAAAGATTCTCGAACTACCATGTACCGGTGTATATATAGTACAGATCCTAAAGCATACATCCAAACTATAAACAATTTAGCCCTAAATGTACTAGACTTTGATAATTATACTCCTGGAGTTTTAATTTCCGAGACATTGGCCTTAGAGTGGTTTGGAACAACGAGTATAACAAAAAAAACAATTTATTTGACGAATAAAACTTTTGGGAACATTACTATAGAAGCTCCAATTCTTGGAGTTTACAAGGCTACCACTTGTAAAAGTATATTATTTGATAGTGCAACAGACTACGTAACTTCCTTAGATGAAACCATTTTAGCTACTATGGCTTTAGCTAATCAAGTAGAGCCTTCTATTCCTTTTGGAGAAATAACGCTGTCAGAAATGTACAAATTAGATAAACCTATTACTTCCAAGGAATACAATAAAATATTAGAATTATTTCCATTAATTCAATGTAAGTACTATGCAGTAAACCAATATTTTCTTATGGTTGAGCCTTTATTTACTCTAATCTTTATCATTTTAATTAGCTTCTTCGTTCTATCTATATTTTTACTGCTTCTTATACAAATTCTTCGCTGGATAGATATTAAGCCAATCATTGATATAGAAAGAATCTATTATATAAAAAAGAATTCCTTAGTATGTAAAATTTTTTTATCTAGCATTATCAAGGTTATACGAGATTTTATGATACTAAGTCTTATCTATCTTGTCATCAATTGTATTCTTTACTTATCCATAGGATATTTTATTCCTATAGAGACTACTATGGGAATAATGCTAGCTGTAATGTTAGGCACTCCTATTATTGGAAGCATGTTAGGAAGCATTTATTTTTGCAATAGCCGCTTAACTCCTAGATAAATTAAGATACTAAAAAGGAGCTGTAAAATCCTAATTTCCTGAAAACTAGGATTTTACAGCTCCTTTTAAATGTAAACATTAATATTTTCTAGAATAATATAAATAGACAAAAAGATATATCACCAAAACTGATCCTAATATAGACAATAAAGTATAAAACACAATTGCATTAAAGAAACCCGCAGTTATCAGGGCAATCCCACAAACGTATATAAAAATTTTAATTGCTAAAGCATTTGTTTTTAAACGAATAAAATTTAATCTCTCATCATTTTTTCTAAGTGCTACCAAATCAGCATATTCAGCATCACAGAAAAATCTTACATACCGGTAAATTTTAAAACCAATATATCCTTCCAACAAAACGAATATTGCATAGCGTAGTACCACTAAATCATTGTATATAACAAATTGCTGCTTAAAGACAGGTAATTCGAACAATATCATTAAAATAATCGGAAGAACCGTTGAAAGGCTCATAACAATCAGCCTTATTTTTATTCCCTTGCGTAATTTTTCCTTGTTATCCATTAAAACTCACCTTCTTCCAAATTAAATATTTGTTCTACTGGTACATCAAATATTTTCGCCATCTTAAGCGCTAAAGGTAAGGAGGCAATATATTTTCCCTGTTCAATTGATATGATGGTCTGTCTGGTAACACCGAGCTTTTTCGCAAGTTCTTCTTGTGTGTACTTATGACTTTTTCTTAAATCATATAAGGTATTTTTCACATAAACCACCCCTTCCTCATTATTATAGCCTAAAATTGTCACAATTTCTAGAATAATATAAAATATAAGGTAGGTATTATGCAATATAATCTTGAGTATCATAAACAGCTGGACAGAGAACATATACTTCCCAACATGTTAAATGGGGCAAAAACAGGAGTAATTTCCCAATTTTTATCAGATTTTTTTGTTTCTCTTTTTTTATTTAATGAAACTATTGTTATAAATGATATTCAAATCAGTACCATTCCAGCCTATTATGCTTCTGTTGCCAGTGGAATGCTAGCAGGGCTTCTCATAATATTTTTAGATCCTATCGCCGTAGTCGCCTTTACAACCATCGCTTATGGCATCGTATTTGAAATCGTAGATTATATGACAAATGAGGATCCTGTAGAACTTACCCCCGTTGAGGATGTATTTGACATCGGTGTTTCCATGCTGCTGATTATTCTCTTTGATCCAACCGCCAGAAGTCAATACCTACGCTATGAACAAAAGCGTCATTTTATAGAGCCGACCATTGGTCGAAGAGATAGAGATCTCACGATGACTGTTTTCTTTTCTGTGCTATTAAGTACCTATGGCTTTCTTAAGCTGACTTCAAATCAGCAGGAAGAAACCGATACAAAGAAAACAAGTTGTTAAATATAAAATATTTACAAATTAACCCTATCAAAAAATGCCCCAAAAGGGGCATCAATTTTTTTACTTATTAAAAATAATTCGTTCACTATTAAACATTTTCGTCAACGCAAACACACCCAATCCAACATAAAGCACAGTAGATACTACAAACAATGTGAAGCATATTGGATTAATCGTCATACTCAATATCCCTGTTAAGCTTTGGATTGCTCCATATACAGGGATTAAATATAAAAATGGATTCGTCTGAGCAGTAGTTCCCATAAAGCTAGTAGCTCCCAAAAGCATGACAATAATCATAACTGGAATAGATAAACTAGAAGCCTCCTTCACGCTCTTAGCAAAGGTAGAAACCATTGTAAGGACAACTGTAAAAAATAACACGGTTAAAACAATCACTAATAGTAGCATAAGGATGGTTGTAAAATCATAGGCAGCTAGGGACAAATCAGTTCCAACTAGTCTTGGAAGAGAGGCAATTAATCCTATAAAGCTTACAATAGAGGACGCCAAGGCCGTAATTCCTAAGGCTGTAACCTTACCAATTGCTATATGACTTCTTTTCGCTGGAGTTACTAGTAAGGTAGCAATTGTACCTCTTTCCTTCTCGCCAGCAATTGCTTCAGAGCAAATCCCCATTGCCCCTGAGAATAGGAAAGTAATTAATAAGAATGGTAGCATCATCGTAAAGATACGCACTGTTATATCCTCTTCCTTAGCAAGATCATACATTGCATCTCCGTTATTGATATCAAATTTATTTGATAAGGTGGATTCAAATAAATTTAAAGCACCACTATATATTCCAAATATTTTAGTAGAAGCCTCTGAAGCACTATTATAATATATTTCTATATTAGGAGCCATTTGACTACTTGCACTCGTATAATTCAGCATATCCTGATAAAAATTTTCAGGGTATATGATATATAAATCAACTTCCTGGTTTTGAACCTTTTCTAAAATTTTATCCTTATCCAAGGATTCTGGATTGATTGTAATATTAAAATCTTTAAATTCAAATAAAGGCTTAAGCTCTTGAGGTTCCTTTTCTATAAAAATTGTAAATTCTGTGATATTAGAATTATTTTGGTTTCCCATAAAATTCCCCATAACACTATAAAGTAAGAAAATTAAAATACCTGGAAGTATAATTCCAATAAGCATTCTTACATCTGTAAAATATCTTTTCAATTCCTTTTTTAAGATAATTCCGATTGTTTTCATTATTCTTCACCAACTTCTCTGTGATATATTTCAAAAAATACCTCTTCTAATGTCTTATCTCCTACAAGGTTAGGAAGCGTATCAGAGGCAATCATTTTTCCATTTATAATGATTCCCACCCTGTCACAAAGCTTTTCCACTAAAGAAAAGATATGAGTAGAAAGAATGACAGTTTTTCCTTCTTCCTTTAAGGATAACAAGAAATCTGTAACCACTTTAGCTGTAATAACGTCAAGTCCATTTGTTGGCTCGTCAAAGATAATAATGTTTGGATCATGGACGATAGAAATTATCAATGATATTTTTTGCTTCATTCCTGTGGATAAATCTGCAATCTTTACCTCTCTAAAGCTTTCTACTCCAAATTTAGAAAAGAGTTTTTCTTTTCTTTCATTTGCCACATCCTTTGGAACCCGATGTAAATCAGAAAAATAATCAAATAAATAATTCGGCGTAAAGAAATCCTCTAGCTTTAGTTCGCTAGTTAAAAAGCCAATTTTTCCTCTTACCTCCTCTGGGTGCTGTACTACACTAATACCATCTACTAAAGCATCTCCTTCATCTGCTTTAATCAAAGAGGATATAATTCTTAAGGTTGTCGTTTTTCCTGCTCCATTTGGGCCTAATAAACCATAAATTTCTCCTTTATAGGCCGTAAAGGAAAGCCCATCTACAGCTACTTTAACCGTATCCGTTGTTTTATTAATTTTTCTTTGCTTACTAGTAAGCTTAAAAGTTTTTCTTAAATCTTTTACTACAAGTAATTCTTCCATTATAATTTCTCCTTTAATAAAATTTCTTGATTTTGACTCATATAGGAAAGGTTTGACTCCTTGATCCAAAACAAATCATCTAGCGTTTTATCTAAAGCCAAACAAATTGAAATACAGAGCTTGATGGTTGGATTATATTCACCATTTTCAATTTGATTGATGGTTTGTCTAGTTACGCCAACCATCTTTGCTAACTCTTCTTGTGATAAATCATGCTCTGCTCTAGCAGATTTCAGTTTTAGATTCTTCATTCTTAAATTCCTCTTTCTTATTCCACCATACTTTGATAAACAAAACTACCGCAATTATGAGGATAATACAGCCTCCGAGAATATTGACAAAAGGTAAATTCATTTTACCGTCAACAATAAAACCATTTTGAACACCTGAATAAATTCCAGCACCAATGTCTACTACACTGATAAAACACAAAAATAACCCAAAACGTATTTTATTTTCCTCTAAGCTTGTATAAGCATCTTTCAAAATCGCTAATACAGCAAAAGTGCCTATTGCTATAATTGCACAAGTAAAAACCCCAACAAAATAATCAGACCACTCATATTCCAAAATATAGCGTAGCATTCCATCCGCAAATAAGCATCCCAATAAAACAAAAAATGCGATACAAAAGCAATCTCCTCTATTTTTTAATTGTCTCTCATCATAATGACAAACCAATGAAGTTCTTTTTCTTATCAGTACAGATGCAATAATTACAAGAATTAAACCAAACACAGCTCCCAAACATATAAATATCAGTTGAGTCTCTCTAGTAATTAGCCAAAAAGTGAAAAGAAATACTGCCAAAAGAAAAATTAAATTTAAAATAATTAGTTTTCTTTTTCTCTTCATACGTTAACCTCCAAGGCTATTATACTCCAATTTTTTTCAATGTCAATTATATCCGACATTTTGTAAAAAATATTTGTTACGACTTAAAAATATTTTACCATATTTTCATTGAAATATATGGCATAAAATCATAAACTTATATCATTTATACAAAAAAATAGAAAAGCAAGAAGCTTTTCTATTTTAAAAGGGAAAATGAAGTTTCTTAAAGGCTCTCTTTAAGAACTTTTATAATTGAGCCCTTAGAAAGCATATGAATAAAATAGTTTTCTATGACAGAATATAAAGGAGTTTTAGATATATCTAATCCAAAAATTTTTTCATTACTTAAAATATATTTTAATTCTCCATGATATTCGTTAGTATCTATGACATTTTTCAATATAGCAGTTAAATCCTCTAGCATAGGATCCGCACTTCTTTGAAAATTCTCATATTTGTCATCTCTACCTAAAAGATAACGACACCATCCAGCAATCGCCAATGGAATATACTTTAAATTTTCTAAGGATAGATTAGGATTTTTAAGATAAGCTTTTATGGTTTCCCCATATCTTACAGGTATTTTCTGGGAAGTGTCTGTCGCAATCCTTTGTGGTGTATCTGGAATGGACTTATTAGGAAGACGCTTTGTTAAAACTTCATTCAAAAAGTTATTAGGATCAATGATTTGAGGATGCACAACCACCTTCATCCCTTCTTTTCCAATGCCTTCAACCAATCTCTTTAAGAAAGGATTTTCCATCTCTTCTGCAATGGAGGTATATCCTAACAGACAACCAAAAACTGCCAATGCTGTATGCAAAGGATTTAAGCAAGTAGTCACCTTCATGGTTTCTACCTGATTGACTGTTTCTCTAGTAGTGAAATATACACCCACCTGTTCTAGAGGTGGTCTCCCGTTAGGAAAAGAGTCCTCTATCACCAAATACTCACATTCTTCTGCATTCACAAATGGTGCAATAAATGTTTTTTTGGCTGTAGAAATAGGAGACATTTCCTCTAATCCCAAATCGTGTAAGTGGTCTGCAACAGTCATAGCAGGTCTTGGCGTAATTTTATCAATCATACTCCAAGGGAAGCTTATCTTAGACTCGTCCTCTAAATAATCTATAAATGCTTCACAAACATATCTGTTTTGATACCACTGCCTTGCAATAGTCAGGACAGCTGTTTTTAATTTTTCTCCATTATGAGAACAATTATCCATACTCACAACTGCTAATGGATGAGCTCCTTTTAAAAATCTTTTAAATAACAAAGCTGTAACTATACTCATTGCATGCTTAGAATTTAAAGGTCCTTTTTCTATGTCCTCTTTAACAATATCAAGATAATCTCCATTTAAAGCGTATAAATTATACCCTTTTTCTGTTATCGTAAAGGATATCAATTGTAGACTAGGATTTTGGATAATTTCTTCTAATCTTTTGGAGTTAGAAGCTTTAACTCCTTCTGCAATAGCGGCTATTGTTTGAAAGTGAGGAGCCTTATCTGCATAAAGTGTAGTTAATAGCACAAGATTATCATATGGCTCATAAATTCTATCTATAATTTCTTCATCAAATGTTTCAGCAGCGATAATTCCTTTATCCGTTAAATTTTGATTTAAAAGATCCTCTTGTAATCTTGCAATATAGCCTCTAAAAATATTTCCCGCTCCGAAATGTAACCAAATTGGATTTGTGCAGGTTTCCTTCTTCATCTTTTGAATATCATAGATTGGATTTACTATTTCACTGTTCCATTTTTTAAGATTTTCATACTTGAATTTCAATTAGGCTCACCTACTTGTCTAATTTGTCTAATGTTTCCCAAACTGCCGTAATATACATAGCTCCTAAAGCTCTATCATATAATCCATACCCAGGTTTGGCATCCTCATCCCAAATCATTCTACCATGATCTGGACGAATATATTTGGCATATCCCGCATCATGATAGGCCTTAATCATACCTACCATATCTAACGATCCACATTTTGAATAATGCGCAGATTCCTCAAAAGATTCTTCTCCAACCAACTTTATATTCCTAATATGAGCAAAATGAATGCGGTCCATTGCTACATATTTTTTAACTAATTTTACCATATCATTTTCTTTTCTAGTCCCCAAGGAGCCTGAGCATAAAGTCAAGCCGTTGTAGTGATTATCTACTAGTTTTAAAAACCGATCAATGTTTTCCTCACACGTAATAATTCTTGGAATGCCAAAAATAGGCCAAGCAGGATCATCTGGATGAATTGCCATCAAAACATCACATTCTTCTGCAACAGGAATAATTTCTTCTAAGAAAAGCTTTAGATTGTTCCATAAGCCCTCTTCTTTTAGTTCTTGATAAGCTGAAATCAATTCCTTAACCTCTTCTGGCTTATAAGAAGAATCCCATCCTGGCAAAGATAACTTGGTTGGATCCAGTTTATCTACATCTTCCTTGTAATAAACTAGCGCTTCACTTCCATCTTCTAACTTATGGTTTAGTTGGCTTCGTGTCCAATCAAATACAGGCATAAAGTTATAGCATATGCACTTTACTCCATATTTAGAAAGAAGTCTTATATTCTCTTTAAAATTCTTGATATGGCGCTGATAGTCTCCTCTTCTTAGTTTAATATCCTCAGAAACTGGAACTGATTCAATCACTTCCATTTCCAACCCATAAGAAGTAACATACTCTTTTAATTCTTTAATCTCCTGTTCTGGCCAAACCTCACCAACTGGAACAGAATAAAGGGCTGTAACAACGCCTGTCATGCCAGGAATCTGTCTTATATATTCCAATTTATTTTTATCGTCATAACCATACCAACGAAAAGTCATTTTCATTTTACACAGTCTCCTTACATTCCAATTTGATTTGCTGCATCATATGCCGTTTTTGTTGCATTTTCAATATTACAGCTTGCCCCTTCTAGGCAATCTCCAATATAAACAATATTTGCTTTAACACCACTTAAATCTATTGTGTTTTTCTTAGATGCTAAAGCATTAATACAATCTCCATAAGGAACTTCTATACTCTTGTTTAATGTTAAATCTTCACAGATTACAACATCCTTTTTAATCTCTATAATTTTATGATGAGTTAATACATTAACATTATACTTCTTAAATTCCTCTAAAATTGTTGGTAAAATTGTATTTGATTCCTCTTTAGCGATTTTATCTGCCATTTCAAGGATTGTGATTTGATATCCCTTTTGAGCTAAATACTCTGATGTTTCAACGCCAACTAGACCACCACCTGCAATGACAATATTCTCATGTGGAACTTCTTTTCCTGCAAGAACATCCCAAGCGTCTATGGTATATTCTATTCCTGGAATTGGTGGATGGGCATTCTGAGCTCCGACTGCAACCACAATATCATCAAAGCCCTCTGCCTTTTCTTTAGTGAATTCCTCATTCAAATGAACATCCATCTTTAACTCTTTTATTATTTCATGATAATAATTACAAATTCGTAGCATTTCATCCTTTCTCGGAGGAACTGCTGCAATGTTAATTTGTCCAAATAATGCATTGCTTTTTTCAAATACAGTTACCTTATGACCTTTTAAAATTGCAATTCTAGCAGCCTCAAGCCCTGCAATTCCAGCACCTACAACTGCTACCTTGTGAACCTCGCAAGCTGGCGTGATGATTCTCTTATACTCATATCCATTTTCTGCATTTAGGACACAGGATAAAAATCTTCTATTTTGAATCGCATCTGTACAGCCTTTATTACACATAATACATTTGCGAATTAAATGCTTCTTTGAATTCATTGTTTTATTCACAATATCTGGATCTGCAAGAAGAGGACGACCAAATCCTATATAATCACAGATTCCCTCCTGAAGTAATTCTTCTGCCATATCTACATCTACAATTCTTCCTACAGTAGATACTGGAATAGAAACAACAGCTTTAATCGCCTTACATTCTTTTTTCATAAATGCATAATCTCTCGTTCCCATTGCAGGAATTGTATCATTCATATTCCCAGTATGATTTGCTTGAGCTATGTGTAAAGCGTGAACACCATGGCTTTCTAAAATTTTAGCAAACTCTATCGCTTCTTCTAATACTAAACCACCTTTTCCTTGGAACGAACCATCTGGACGCTTCGTAACGATAGGGAGCTTATATTCAATTGTGATTTGATTTGATGCCTTTTTTATGGCTTCTATAACCTCTAACGCAAAGCGAATTCTATTTTCAAAGGAACCTCCATATGAATCGGTTCTCTTATTTAAAATCGTTGAACACAAGGAACCTACAAGACGATCCCCATGTACTTCAATCACATCCACACCAGCTTCTATAGCACGATGAATACAAGCGGTTATCTTTTCTAGAATTTTCTTTAATTTTTCTTCTGTTACCTCATTAATAAAATGAAGCATATCATAATGTAGTTTCCCAAAAATTTCTTCTCTTGATCTATTTTCCTTAAACATCTGCATTAAAGCTTCTGCATCATATTCTGGATGAAAAATCTGTAGTCCAAGCTTACAATCATAATTATGAAGAGTATCAGCCAAACGTTTGAAGGAAGCTACATGAACATCCGTATACAGCTTGGGCGTTGGAGAAAAGGTTGGAATAGGAACAACATCGCCTATTACAATATAGCCAACACCTCCTTCAGCTAATCTTTTATAAAAATTTAAAGATTGTTCCCCAATGGAACCATCCTTTTCCTCATATCCTGTAGTCAGTGGAGGGAACATTACTCTATTCTTTAGTTCAATGTTGCCAATTCGAATTGGTTCTAATAGTTTCATTTCATTATCCTCTATTTCATAAAATTAATTTTGAAAAATTCAGTAATCTCTATATTCCATAAATCCCAAGTGTGTCCATATCCTTCTACCACTTTGTAGGCTACATTTTTCGTAGTTTCTCGAATATAGGCATCAAACTCTAACGATTGTGCAAAAATGAAATCCTTATTTCCAATAGAAAGATAAATATTTTTTTCCATATTTTTAGTTTCTAAAAACAAATCCTTTAAGGTTTTTAACTTTAAAATATGCTCTAAATCATTATCTGCTCTAGTTGCTGGTGACAAGGCACAGCACCCCTGATATAAATCCATATGCTCTAAATAATTTCTCAAGGCACCATAGCCCCCCATAGAACACCCTGCAATATATCTTGGCATATTTTTTGACAGAGAAGTAAAATTTCCATAGAGAAAATCTGGTAGCTCCTCATTGATGAAATCTGCCCATCGGTCTACAGGGGAATAGTTTACATACCATTTGTTTTCACATCCCACCATACATAAGGCGACCTTGTATTGATCTGCAAGCTGTTCAATATTGCTCCGCTGCTCCCATGCCGTTTTAGCAGAACCAAAACCTGATAATAAAATCAGCAATGGATACTGTTTTACTTGATCCTGATACGGCGTATTACTTTTGTTTTGAATTGTTTCCTGTAGATTCATTGTCGGAATATAAACAATAACCTCTGTATTCCGATATAATGCACCTGATTGAAATTCCAATAAATATCTTGCCATAGTTATCCCACCTTTTCTTTTTTATCATTCATAAAAATTCAACTTCTTAAATGCTTAGGAATGACAAAAATTAGAAACTCTGCAAGGAGAGGAAATCCTCTCCCTGCAATGCTCTTTTTCTATTATTTAACTTTTGCTGAAATAGCGTCTAATGTTGCATCATCAAATAATTTTTGTAATGCACTTACAGAGGTAATCTCATCAAAGGTTGTTTTTCCAAAAGTAAATCCACTAGATGCCTTACAAGCCTTATCAAAAGTTGCCTTATCTGTAGCTGTCCAGTATTTTTGAACAATTTTAATTGCATTTTTATTATCGCGAATTGCCTCTCCACGCATAGCTTTTACAGTTGTAGCTAATACTGCTTCATTGATTGCTGCAAACTTTCCTACAAGATATGGGTCATGTGCAACCTTGAATGCAGGCTTCTCTGCTGTTTCATCGGCAACATACCATTTGTCATAGTCAGAAACGAACGCATCAATTGTACCAAAGCGAGTAGGCTGTCCTAATACGCCATAGGTTGCAAACATATTGATTAAATAATTACCATTGCATGTTGTCACCATAGCAGCTGGTTTTTGCATGAATACACCTGTACATTGCTTAATTAATCCATTCATATCTGCTAAATTGTTTGCCATTAATAAAACCTTATCCTTTAAAACAGAGGTTTCAGAATATTCAATCGTCCATTTAGCTGCATCTGCATCTGTATCTCCTTTAACGGTTGCTCCAAACTCTTCTAGAGCTTGCTTGATTCCCTTCCAGCGATACGTCATCTGGTGAGCCAAGGATAATCCATGATAATCTACTGGCCAAACTGCAAGCTTGTCTGTAGTTCCTGCTGGTAAATCAACCTTATTTGCCCCCCAATATAAATTAATAAAGTATTTCGTCATTTCGTAAGCCTGCTTCTGCTCTTCTGCAGGAGATGGGGCAATCTGTCCAATGAAATAAGGGCTGTCCTTATATTCATCAAATACTTCATCTGTTACTGTAGAGCCACTATAAGCAATGTAAATTTCCTCATCTACACAATACTCTAATACGCTATCTTTTCCATCCATTTCAAAATTACAAATGATAGCATCACATCCTGCTGCAACTAATTTTTCTGCACAAGTTTTATAATAGGTTGGATCCTGTCCCTGGAAGTTTTCATAAACCACTTCCACACCATATTCTTTTGCTAAAGCCTGCCAGTGTTCCTTAAAGGCTTTTGTTTCTCCACCTTCTGTACCAGGTAGAATGAATCCTACTTTTCCTCCTTCTTCAATGATTTTTCCTCCTGGAGTTGAATCTCCATTACAGCTTGCAAGACCCAAAGTCAAGGTAAGAGCTGCTGCACCAAACACGAATTTTTTCATTTTCTTTCCTCCTATTTTTCTTTTTCGTATTTTTCTATTTTGTAATTTTTTATTTTATTTTTAATTGCTGTAGTCCAACGCGTCCAGTTCACCATATACGTTAAAACAGCAAATATTAAGAACGAAACAATTAAGGAGATCGTACTGATATCCACTCCAAATCTTGCTAACCCTTCTTTAAACAGTGTTACACTAAATACACCTAAAACAAGACCGACCACCTCATTGGAATGCTTAGCAATTAAACCACCCAAGAAGATTGGCAGGAAGTTTTGCATAACTGCCATTGCTGTTCCTAAATTAGTAGAAACTGTAATTTTAGACTGATTGATTGAAAAAATATAGGTATATACAGCGATTAAAGCCCCCGCTAATGCATAGCAAATTAAGGCATTTTTTATTTCGTTTACACCTGTATCTACGGCAACCTTTTGACCATAAAGAATAGAAAGCTTATCATGTCCAAACTTAGAATCCCTTAAGGTAATCAGCATAAAGATACAGATTCCCACAACTATAATGGTCATAAACCATGGATTTGTTATCATTGGATATAGATCAGGTGCAATACTACCTGGAATATCAACGGAGCCCTTTCCATTCGTTATAACATAGGCAAAGCCCTCATAGATTAAGCAGACACCTAAGGAAACAACGATAGCTGGGATTTTCAAAAAGACGAAGATTAAACCACTCACTAACCCTAATACGATTCCATATACTACACAAAGTAACAAATAGACTAAGGCAAAATTTTGCATTGTCTTATTCGGTAGTGTATTCCATGCAAGCACAGCTGCAAGTATACCAACTGCTCCCAAAGAGAAATCCATACGTCCACTATTCATATTGGTATTGAGTGCAAAGCAAGCAATCAATACAGTAATCATCGTAATTAATAAGTTATTTACAATAATGGAATCCCCAATGATTGCAGTCCCAGAAGCCAAACTTCCAGATACTAAAAATAGAATGCCTATAATAGGAAATAAAATTGTAAAGAATGCATCCTTCAACGTTTTTTTATGCTTAGGAGCAATATATTTTTTCTTTTTTAATAGTTTTAATTCCATCCCTATCACCTACCATAACATCTCTATTGCTGGTAACCGGTTTGTCCGATTTCCAATCGTATTAACAGAAACAATTCCTAAGAACAGAACACCTTTTACAAAGGATTCATAATTTGTAATCTCACTAAACCCGGAAACACGACCTATTGCAATCAACAAATAGCTAATTAAGCTGGCTGTAAGTCCTCCTAATATAGCAGCACTGATTTTAGATTTAGGCCCACCCGTTGTCTGCATACCACCAAATACAATTGCTAAGATGACATCCAGCCCTATCGTGGAGCAGGAACTCATTGATACAGTTCTAGACCGAACAATGTACAGCATTCCACCAACACCAACACAGATACCGGCAATTAGGAAAGTGATTAATCCCTGCTTCGTAATATTGACACCACTATATCGAGAGGAGGTACTATTTGCTCCAATCATCTTATTTCTCCTACCTACAGGCGTAGATCGGAAAATGAATGCTGTAACCAAAAATAAGGCAAGAATTACTAGAAAGTAAAACCAAAAATTATCTAGTTCCTTGATTCCTGTAACCTTTACAGTCTGAGTTGCAGTATTTTCTAATATATTGGTTAAAATTGCACTTAAGACACTACTCATCGCAAGTGTAGTAACCATAACTGGTAATTTTAATAAACTCGCCAAGGTAGAGTTAATTAGCTCTACAACTACACCAACCACAACACCAACAAGCAATACTACAAAGATATTGTGCGTTTGATTCCACATCATTGCCCCTAAGCAGGCAGCAAGTGCAGTACCTCCACCTAAGGACATATCAAAGCTACGCATAGAATAGATAAATACACCACCTAACGCAACAGCTATAATAATGGAGCTTCCTTCTAATATCTTTTGATACTCAATCTTTATTCCACCAATAGCGCATACTATAATATAAATCAGCACTAATGCTAGAAAGCAAAATAAGGAAATCTTGGATAGCCAAAAGTTACGATCCTTCATCGTTTTTTCAAAGGATGTGGAACATATGGTTTCTAGCTTTTGTGTTCCTAAATCAAGGAAAAGATTATTTTTTCCTTGAATTGTTCTATAGAGTTCTACATAAGAGTTTCTAAGTTCAAGGAAAGCCTTTTTGCAATCTATCTCTGCCTGCAATCTTTCCTTCGTCAAGGTTTTTAAGGCTCTTTTTCTTTTAATGGTAATTCCATTCAGCTTTTCCTTATATAACGCCTTATCTTCTTTTTTGGTAAAATCTAAGGAGTTTTTCTCAACCTCTAACGCATTCACCTGAGTTTGATATTCATTTTCAACCTCTGTACATAGGTCTGCATACTTTTGCTTTGTATTTTTTATTAAATTTCTTACTTCTTTTTTTACAGTTTGATTTAAAGTTTTATACTCTTCCTTTAGTTTCTTCAACGTAGGAATGCGCATTGCATCGTCCTGTTTTTGAATGGAGGTCTGAAATTCCTTTGCCGCTACAAGATCTTTTCTATATTCCTCCAATTGCTGAGACTGCTTCTTTTTATTTATTTTTTTAATTTTTTGAGTGAGAGAATTGATTTTTAATAATCCATCTTTTCTAAGCTCCATCAAGGCATTTGCATTAGATAAAACTTCATTACTAAAATTTAATTCTTTAGATATACCTGTTAAATTCATCGTAACACCAACACCTTTCTAAAGCATAAAATCAACAATCTGTTCTTGTTTTAAATCTTCACTTCTGAGGAACTCCTTTTCAATTCGACCATTTTTCATAATTAATAATCGATCAGACATACCAATTAGTTCTGGAAGTTCCTCTGAAATCATTAGGATTGCATACCCTTCGCGCTTCAATTGAATCATCAGCTGATAAATAAACTGCTTTACTCCAATATCCACTCCTCTAGTAGGGCAATCCAAAATGAGAATTTTAGAGTCATTTCCTAGCCATTTTCCCAAGGAAACCTTTTGTTTATTTCCACCAGATAAAGTTCTAACCAAATCATTGCTGGAATTACATTTGATTTGAAGGAAATCTACTTCTTTTTTAACAATTTCTCTTTCTTCCTTTTTGGAAACAAGTATCTTCATCTTTCTAATATTATTGATAGACGCAATCGCAATGTTATTGTAGATAGAATCATTTAGGGCTAACGCTTCAACATCTCGATCCTTAGGCAGATAGCCTATCTTATTTTGCATTGCGATATATTCGTTTTTGACCAATACGTCCAATTGTTCTCCGGTATAAACTGCGCCCTCTGTCGGATGAAACGCTCCAAATAGAACCTTGCCCAAATCGTGCATTCCACAATCCGATAAACCACCAACACCCACAATTTCGCCAGCATGTAAATCTAGATTAATATCCGTTAAACGGTTTGCCAGATGAACATGACTAGCCTTAAGTAGAACTAAATCTTCCTTTGAAGGAATAAAATCTGCTCGATAATAATCCCCCTTTAATTCACGACCAATCATATACTTTTTAATTAGATTTGCATCAAACTCTTCTTTTGTTAAATTTGCAACAATAGATCCATCTCTTAAAACTGTTAAAGTATCACACTTTTCCATAATTTCATCTAAATCATGAGATATGAATAAAACGGCTTTTCCTTGAGCTTTTAAATCATTCATCTTTTTATAAAGAATTTGTCTTCCATCTTCGGATAACGCTGTGGTAGTTTCATCTACAATAAAAATTTCTGGATTCTTTGCAAGAATTTTTGCGATTTCCACAAGTTTTCTACTTTGAATATCGTAAACCCCCATTGGAAGCTCTGGTCTTATTGTGTATACTCCTATATTGGCTAAAATCTGTTTGGCATGACGATTTAGCTTGGCTTGATTCACAACCTTACCAAAAATCAGTTTTAAAAAGAAATGCTTTACCTTGATAATTCCACTTCTATCTAAAAGACCCTTTACCTTGTTACAAGCGTTATGCGCTGTATTTTTAATACCTTTCGCATCCTGTTCTATTGCCTGTAGATTCAATTGATGATTTAAATCAAGAACATCCTTCTGTTTCTTAAAATTTTTCTTTAAAAGACTAAGCTCATATTTATATTTCTTTTCCTTAAATTTTTCTGAAGCATCTAAGCTTTTGATTTTCTCAAAGACATTTTTACTTTGTAAGTTAAATTCCTCAGTAAGCTTATCTAAGGCCTGATTATAGTCTTCATTTTCTTTAGAAACATAAAGAGATTTCTTTTGTTTAAATTCTTTAAGAGCCTCCAGCTTAAAGGTTTGAAGCTTATGTATGATTGCATTTATCTCCTGCTTAGAGGGACTCTTTTCCTTATATTGCTGAAGTGCGTTCTCTACTTCCTTTTGGGTAGCTGTCAAATCAATATCAAAATACTTAGAAAAAGAAATGATACGCTCTGTTTCAAAGTAATGGATACCACTAAATTGTTCTAACTCACAAAGAAATATATTTTCAGCTACACTACAGCCTGATATTGTTCCATTCTCCTGAACAGCTATTCCTATCCCTCTGCTTAATGCATCCATCATCGATTTAGGCTCCCAAGGCTCATCCTTGAAGACCATAGAACCACTATTTCTAAAATAAATACCGGTCATAATTTGACTCATCGTTGATTTTCCACTACCATTTTCACCAATAAATCCTCTAATTTCCCCTGGATATACGGCTATATCAACATCATTTAGAGCTATGGTAGGACCAAATCGTTTTACGATATGCGTCGCAGTAAAAATTGGTTTATTCATTTTCACACCATCTTTCTATATCTAACTCCATTTTATCAACATTTAAGACTTAAATTAATGCAGCTTATTAAGGTGTTTTTTACATAATATTATTAAGTAAACCGTTTTCATATTTTTTCAAAAAATCAAAAAATATTAAAAAATTGCAAGAATTGTTTACTAACGAATTGAAATAAAGTATAATAAAAATATGTTACTTAAGTATAATTTTTTGAATTTCCCTTCGGACTTCCCCATCAATATCTCCCTGAAAAAGGTAACAAATCAAGAAAGCGATTGGCATACCAAAGTAAAGATATTGTACATTTTGGAAGGCTCTGCCACTTTGACTATGCAGCACCAAACCTATTCCTTCAGCCCAGATGAAATTGTTTTAATTAATCCCTGGACCATCTATGATATTTTCACAGAAAAGGAAATTGCCTATTTAGAATTAGAAATTGACTTTTTAAAATTTGACTTTTCTTCTTCTGACATTGATAAATTATTGTTTGAATTAAATTCCTCTAATGATTTGGACAAAGAAAAATATGGTGTCATAAAGGCTGTTATTTTTTCATTAATTCAGGTCAATACAATGCAGAATGCAAATGTTAGCTATATTAATAAATCCTTGGCTTATCAATTATTATTCACACTAATGAATCAATTTAAGGTGGAATCTAATGTAAGAAGAGCCGTAAGTCAAAAACATCTTTTAAAATTAAAAGAGATTTTAGACTATATTGAAAAAAATTATAAAACTGCGCCATCCTTAACTGACATAGCCTCTCATTTTGGTTATACTCCCCAATATTTTTCTGCTTTTTTTAATAAACAAATGAATCAAAATTATCAAACCTATTTAGATACTCTCCGAATTAATAAGAATTTTCATTTACTACATAACTCAGATATTACTCTAGAAGATATAGCGTCTGCTTCTGGTTTCTATGATTATAGAAGCTATATAAGAGCCTTTAAAAATATTTATCATATGACTCCTTCAGAATTTAGAAAAAATAAAAATCAAGGGGAATCTGCTCAAAAACTTTCTTTTTCAGCAAAAGAGGTAAATCATTATCTCGATATTCTTTATAAGAATAAAATTTGCAAGTTGGAGGAAATCACTGCAAAAATAGACCAAAATATTGAAATCAGCATTGATTATGAAAAAAAAGGAGAAAAAATAAAAAAAACCTTCTTAAATATGATTGGTGTTAACCGAGCTAGTGATTTATTAAGACAAAACGTAAGAGCTATGCTCGAACAGGCTCAAAAGGAAATCGGCTTTAAAATGATAAAATTTCAGGGATTATTTTCTGATGAATTACATGTCTATCGTAAATTTGTAAATGGGGAAAAATCAATTTCGTTTGTATTTATAGATCAAATCTTTGACTATATTAAATCCATCAACTTGAAGCCTTTTCTTCAGCTATCCTATATGCCACGAGATATGGCAAAGGATAAAAACAAAATCGTATTTGAATCAAAATTTATAGCTTCCGAACCAGATAATATGGAGGACTGGCTGTTACTAGTTCATACCTTTATAACTCATATGATTCAAAAATATGGAATCGACGAGGTTTTATCTTGGCCAATAACCATATGGCACGAGCCAGATAGCTCAGTTCATGCTTTTGGATTTAAATCAGACGATTTATTTTTTGAGTTTTATCGAAAGACCTTTGAAACGCTCAAAGAGATTTCTCCTAAATTTATAGTGGGAACTCCAAACCTTATTCCTTTTGCTTCTTGGGCAATGGATTGGGATAAAAGATTTTTAAAATATACCCAGCAAATGGGTTGTTATCCAGACTTTTTAAATGTCACCTACTACTCTAATGATTTTGATTTTTTTATTACCGGAAAAAAACTAGAAAAGCTAAGTAAAAATCCAGACAATTTAAAGGAATACATTAAAAAAATAAAAGATCCTAAATTTTTCAAAGGAAATACCATCTATTTAAGTGAATGGAGTATAACCACCAATCAACGAAACTTGATCAATGATACGATTTTTGCAAGCTGTTATTTCACAAAAAATATTTTAGAAAATATGGACAGCTTAGATTCCTTTACCAAATGGGGCTTGACAGATTTTATCGATCAAACCCAACTACCCAATCAAACCTATCATGGTGGGTCTGGTCTATTCACCTATAATGGAATTTGCAAAGCTCAATACTCCGCATTAAAATTCCTATCTCGACTAGATGATATTGTTCTTGAGGCTGGAGATGGTTACTATATAACCCGAGGAAGAGAAACCATCAAAATCATTATCTATAACTATCTTC
>UQGR01000027.1 GCA_900540705.1 uncultured Mollicutes bacterium | reverse complement strand
TGAAAAATCATTTTTAAAATCTGCTTGAGCAGAAAGCTCTCTAGTTTCTGTTCCAGCTGTATCACAAGTAGAACAATATATGGTTTCTATTCCATTTTGATATAAGGTCGCTAAAGTTGTCGTCTTCCATATTTCATAGGTATGACCTAATGCTTCCTTCTCAACCTTGGTCGTATAATCACAGTTTTCACAAGCCTCATAGGCATCCCAGCCGACCTCTGTGCACGTAGGGGACTTTGCATCATAGCTAGTAAGCTCATGCCCAGCAGGAATGCGTAAGTCTTCTTCTGTCACTGACTCCTTATCCTCATTAAACAGAGACTGACATCTAGTACACTGATAATGGGCAAGCATGCCATCTGTAGTACAGGTTTTATCTGTTTGAGCAATAAGCTCTCCATACAGATGCGCAGCAGATACTACTTCTTCTTTTGTCTTGCCACAAACAGAGCACTCATATGTAAGAATACCATCCTCTGTGCAGGTAGCTGTGTTGGAAATCTCTTGCCAGCTATGCTTTTCTAGATCTAGCTTCACACCACAATCAGGGTGGGCACTACAGGTATGCCAATGGTAGTCATCATCTTTATCGTAGATATCACTACTGATATGACTAAGAGCAGGGATAGTTCGAGTAGATGTATATCCACACACAGTACATATTGTGTTCATAATGCCATTCTGGTCTGCCGTAGGCTCTTCTTGAATTCCATTATCTATCATATTGTGAGGAAGCAGCTCAGAGCTTGTTCCACATCTGGAACAAATCTGATAATGGCCATCCTCATTTTCAAATTCATAATCTTCAAAGCTATGACCTGTTGCAGGAAGCGGCTCTGTTTTCGTTTTTTTACAGATGCTGCACTGATAGGTCGCATCACCAGCCTCCATACAGGTGCTAGTTGTTTCTATAAGCTCCCATTCATGAGGCTGAAGGTCAAATTTTATAGAGCACTCAGAATGAATATCGCATACCTTCCAATGGTTCTCATCATCGCTTTGATATCCCTCTTGATAGGTAACCGGCTTTAAAATAATATCTAAAGCTCCTTTTGGATACGCTTCTGGATTAGAAGCAGCTTCATTTGAGAAAATAAAATATAGGGTGTCACCTAAATTTAAAGAATGACATAAAGATACTTCTAACGTATTACTATCTGTTCCATAGAAGGATGGATTTGCATACAGCATTCCTTCCTGATTCTTTACTGCAACCCTTAAAGCAAGCCTTGTAGCCTCAGCATCACCTATGAATCTCATAATAGAGCTGATATTGATTTTTTCTGTTACGGTATAAGCAATTGCCAGCATTTGGTTAGCATATATCCAGCCGGATTTAATTTCAATACCATCTGTAACAAAGCCATCACCTGCCTCTGTTTTGTTCGTCAAGGCGGTAAAATCAAAATTCTCTTGTTCTCCCCAGGTATAGACAACAGAACCATATTTCCAGATGCCATCTGAGGAATTCACTGAAAAATCATTTTTAAAATCTGCTTGAGCAGAAAGCTCTCTAGTTTCTGTTCCAAGATGACCACAGCTACAACACTTGGTTTCCACGCCGTTTTCATAAAGTGTTGCAGGAGTAGTAATTGTCCAAGAGCTATATTCATGAGCTGTAGCCTCTTTCTTATCCCTACAATGGGAACACTCTAGATAATGCTCTAAAGCATCCGTATTTATAAGCTCATAGTTATGACCGATAGCCTCTATTTCTACCTTTGTAGAATAGGAGCATCGCTTACAAGCCTCATAAGCTTCCCATCCAACCTCTGTACAGGTAGGGTTTTGAGCGGGATACTCCTCTATATCATGATTCAAAGGCTCCAATGTCTCTGTCTTTACTGCAGCACAGCCAGTACATTCATAGGAAACACTTCCTTCTTCTGTACAAGAAGCATTCTTTCTTGAGGTTTCCTTCCACGAATGGATTTCTTTTTCTAGCTCCGCAGGACAATGATCATGACGACTACAGGTATACCAGTGGTATGTACCATCCCACTTCTGTTCCCCTTTGATATGAGCATTAGCAGGAATAGCAACAGTTCCTTCATAGTCACATTCCTGGCAGCTAATCTTTCTCAAACCATCCTCATTCTCAGTAGCCTCTTTTATGATTTCTCCTTCAACGAGAGTATGCTTAGACTTTTGAATCATCACAGAACAATCTTCATGGGCAATACAGGTATACCAATGATAATCCTTATCATATTGATACTTTTCTCCTCTTTTGTGTTCAGTAGGAGCAATTTCCCTTGTAGATTGATAGGAACAGCTAGAGCATTTAGTCTTCATTATTCCTGGTTCGTAGGCTGTAGGCTCCTTTTCTATTTCATCATCAATGATAGAATGAGGCTTTTTTTCTAAAGGCTCTTGACATACTAGGCAATATAGGTAATGCTCCTTATCATCATACCTATATTCCGTACTAGACTGGTGGCCTGTCTTTTCTGTCTTCTCTAGCTTGGTTTCCTGACACTTACTACAGGTATACCTTATACTTCCTTCAGAGATACAGCTTGCCTCCTCTAATACCTCTTCATTTTCCCAGCTATGCTCACAGTCCTTTGGTTCACTACATGCAAAAAGGAAAAGAGATAATACTAAAACCAAAATAAAACTCATAAAAAAAACTTTTATTTTTCTCATAAATATCCTCCAAATATTTGTTTTTGTAATTAATGAAAGCGCTATTTTCAAAAAGATTATAAAAAATGTTTTACTTAATGTCAATGTTATAAAATGGTAATGTGCATTTGCACAATTTTTTCGCTCGCTTTTTATGCAAATGCACAAAAAGAATCTTGACGGAAAAGGAGGAATGAGTATAATAAAGGTAAATAAAGCGGGAAAAGCATTTTAGGAGGAATTATGAAGAAGGCAGTAACAATTCAAAGCATTGCAGAGGCATTACATCTATCGAGAAATACAGTTTCTAAGGCATTGAATGGTCAATATGTTCCTGAAAAAACACGCGAACTGGTTCTTAGAAAAGCCCAAGAAATGAATTATAAGTCTCTCAGCACTTTAAATTTAGATAGTTCAGGGAAAAAATATCGGATATTACTAGTTTCCGCTAAGCCTCTAAACAACATTAGCTTCTATATTTCTTTAATCAGTTCTATAGAAACCTATTGTTTTGAAAGAAATTATGAGCTCTTTCAGTATATCTTCAACAATAGAAAAAACTCTTTTGCTAGGCTTAGTGCCTATATAAAAGAGCTACATGTGGATGGTATCGTAGCATTTGAATGCTTTGACAGGGATTTTATCACTAAGCTTTTAAAGTTAGAACTACCAGTCTGCTTCCACGATTTCGCTCATACCACTCAAACCTTTGGACAAAATCACGATATCATTTGTACGAACGATGAACAGGCCATCTCTGGATACGTAAAACAGCTTCATAAAATATATCAGGTCTCTAGATTCTCCTTTGTTGGAGATAATCGGCATTGTCATAGCTTTCGAAAGCGTTATACAGGAATGCTGTTGGGATTAAGAAACGCTAAGATATATCATAACCCTATAGAGGACATCAATTTATCAGAGGAACAATTTGATTACGGAAATACAGAGGCACTCTTAAATGAAATAAAAAAATTAAAAGAACTTCCTGAGGTTTTCATCTGCTGCAATGATTTTGTAGCTAGAAATGTGTGTATGGCTCTCAAGACAATGAATATTGAAATACCAGATCAAGCGCTAGTGGTGGGCTTTGATAATGCTGCTGAGTCTTATTCTCTTTCTCCAGCTCTTACTACTTTTTCCTTAAATAAACAATTTTTAGGTGCTGAAATTTTAAGAACCTTGATCAGTAGAATTGAAGATAAAAGTATTCCTTCCCGGTTGATTACAATATCTACCGATTTGATCGTTAGAGAATCTACAAGAAGATAAATTTATATCTATCCTTTTAAATATAAAATAAAAAAGTAAATGTTGGGCACATTTACTTTTTTAACTTCTTATGCAATTTAATCATTTGTTACCTCACTACTCAGAACTTGGCTTCTTCTTTCTTTACCATATGAATTACATAAGACTCCGCATTCATATTCATAACTAAAAAGGCAATTGCCAGTAAGGATAGACCAGTAAAAATTCCTAAAAGGATATTTACAATTACTGCCAAAATTGTCATCGTCAAGGCAATCAATAGGATACAAAGATTTGCCAGAATATGAGAGCTTAAATTTTTAAAATTCATAACTTTTCTAAGTGAAATCTTTTTTCTGCCATAGACCAGATAAGCTCCTAAGAGAGAAAAGGAGCCTGACAATAAAAGCATGAGACCATAGCTTAATAAGATGCTAGGAGCCCAAATAGTAAATAAGACAAGGCATATAACTAGCATACAAAGGACTAGCAAGGAATTGACGAATATATTGAGAATGTACTGCCATAAATTTCTTTTGGCTATCGTTCTTCGAACTAAAAATCTAAGGAGAATATATCCAACCAAAAAGCCCATTATCCACCAGGCAATAAATACTATGACGGAAAGCTGAAGACCCTTTACAAATTCAGAAACTAGTTGTCCTATTTCCATCTTGAATAGTTCAAAGTCTTTGCCAAGAATGACACTTAAAGTATTCGTAACCTGCTGATTTAGCCAATCTTCAGAAAAAATAATTTCTATAGCTTGATTTGGAGATTCCCAGTTTAAAGCCACAATTTCTTTCCATAGTGTATTCCAAACTTCTCCAAAATCCAAATGTAAATTTTCTCCTAAAGCCTTAATACCATCAATAAGAATTAAACCTGATTGAATCACTCCTGGAATAAGGAACGATATCCCTATCATCATTCCTAAAAACATTGAACCTAATGGTGTAAAAAAATATTTTAAATTGATAAAAAAATTTTTTATTCCTTGTCGAAACATCCTAGTTCTCCATTTTTTTATTTACAAAGAACCCAGCGAAAACAAATAAAATAGAATAGATTGCTGACAATACGATACACACTACTAGTCTAGAAGAATCTGTTTGAACAGAGACTAAATCTTTAGCAAAGCCATCTAGCCAGTACCTAGCAATGGAAAAATTTTCAATTTTTAAAAATGCATCTGCCAAAGACAAAACTGTACTAATTAAGGAGGGGCCTAAAATGGCTAAGGCAATAGAAACCCCAACACGCTTTACAATTATACTGACTGAAAATACAAAGGATGCATAGGCAATTGCCAAAAGAAATTGTCCTATATATAATCCGATATAGTTTCCTTCTTCTGCGATTCCTTCAAATAACGTATTTCCAGCAATGAAAGAAAAGAAAAGGGTGATGATAAACATAATAAGAATGGCAAAAATTCCCACTATCCATTTTGAAATAAAAACATAATTTTTGGAAAATCCTCTAGCATAAACATTCTTAATCGTTTGCCCATCAAAATCACTACAAACAAATAAAGCTAAAAATATTCCCCCAATCATCGTAAAATTCGAATTACTAAAGGCAGAAAGCATAGAACCTAGACCTGAAGCATTTAGTACCATGGAAGGATCATTTTCTTGTATTGCTTTGGCAAGTAATAAAGAAATATAAGAAAAAACTAAAAGTAAAGCTAGACAAATATAGAAGCTTTTTTGTCTTAATAGCTTATGTAATTCAAAAGTCAATAAATTTTTCATCTTCCTAACCTCTCAATAAAGAATTCTTCAAATCCATTACTTGATACCTGAATTTCAGATACCTGAATTCCATTTTGAACAAGATAAGCATTCATATCTGCTGTCTCATCCAAGTGATTGCTTAAATATAGTCCATCCTCTTTAAGTTCCATTTGAATATTTGGGTACTTATCTTTTAAAATGCTTTGCATTTTCACTATATTATTTCCGACAATTCTTACATAGTGAGAGCATCTCTTTTCCAATTCATACGCCGATATTTCTTCTACCAGCTTACCATCGGCAATGATACCATAGCTTGTAACAACCTTGGCGAGTTCGTCTAGTAAATGACTAGAGATGATAAAAGTAACTCCTTCCTTATGTAAGGATAGGATGATGTCCCTTATCTCCTTGATTCCTGCTGGATCTAATCCATTAATAGGCTCATCAAGGATTAGGACTTCAGGCTTAGATAGTAGTGCAATCGCAATCCCTAACCGCTGACGCATTCCTAAGGAAAAATCTCCCGCCTTTTTAGAGCCTGTATTTCCTAAACCTACTCGTTCAAGAATTGGCTTGATTTCCTTTTTATCTGCCCCATATAGTATTGCAAAGCGTAGCATATTTTCATAGGCAGTGCAATTTTTGTAGAGCCCCGGTGCTTCAATTAATGACCCTATTTTTTTTCTGCCTTCATTTAGATTTTTATTACCAAATAACTCAATGCTTCCTCTCGTTGGACTTGTAAGACCTAAAATTAATTTCATTAAACTAGTTTTTCCTGCCCCATTTTTTCCGATAAGACCATAAATTTCTCCACGTTTAACATGTATAGAAACTTCATTTACAGCAAGCTTTGTTTTATATTGCTTGCTTAGACTTTGTGTTTCAATAACATACTCCATAATAACTCCTCTCCTTATAGCAATTTTCACTTAGGTAAATCAAATAGTTCTTCCTTGAAATCTAGTTTTTTTAAAGCTTTAGAAATAATAAAGGTTTATCTTCTTGACATTTTTCTAAATGCAATTTAAAATATACTATAAGCTCAATATGATATTTTCGTCTCAATTATAAACATTTCTAATTGTACTGTCAATGTGATACAATTTAAGTTAGACTTTTTTCTAAAAAAGAGTAGGTTTGAGACGATTCTCATAATTAGTATCAGTGAGGTGTATGATATGGCCAATAATCCTAAAGTGACAGATTTTCTAAAAGAATGTATTGCGGATGCAATTATAAAGCTTTTAGAAAAGAAACCCCTAGAAAAAATAACAATTCCTGAAATTGCGGAATTATCAGGAGTAAGCAGGGCAACCTATTTTAGATATTTCAAAAATAAAACAGACCCCTTAGTATTTAAATTAAATAAACTTTGGATGCGGTGGGCAGAGGAACATAACGTATTAATTAGGAATAAATTTGATAAAAATAATGCAAAAACTTATTTTGAATATCATCAAAGCATTCAAGGGATTTCTTCCTTGCTATATAGTCGAAATTTAGAAACTGTTTTTTATGAATCTATTCATAAGATTATGTACCCAGAATCTGGAGATAATGTATTTGAATGCTATCAAAATAGTTTTTATAGCTATGCCTTATTTGGTTTAGTGAATGAATGGATTAAACGTGGCTATTGTGAAACACCAGATGATATGCTTATCTATGTAAAAAAAATTGTAGAAAATCCTTTAAAATAAAAAGATAATCTCAAAAACAGATTATCTTTTTTGCTTTATTATAGTTGTATAATTTTAGCATTATCTAAAGCTGCTCCATAATGATTGATGGATATCACGGTTTTATCCTTTGCATACTCATTAATTAAAGCTATGATTGTTTTACTGGTAATAGGATCTAATTTTGCGTTCATTTCATCTAAAAATATGATTTTAGGATTTCGTATCATCATTCTTGCAATATTAAATAACGCCAATTCTCCTGAGGAATAGTAGGCTGGATTCAGCTTTTGGTCTATATCCTGAATATAATTTAACCCTACATAATCTAAGACTTCTCTCACTCTTTCCTTTGTAATACTTGCATCCTTTAAGCAAATTTCCTCATAGATGCTATCTCCACTAAAGAAAGGATCCTGATAAACGATGGAAAACAATTCTTTTCTAATAGTATCATTTAATAAATAAACCGCTTGGTTTCCAACTTTCACTTCTCCTAGGGTTGGTTTTAAGAGCCCCATAGCTAATTTCATCAAGGTGGATTTCCCAGCACCACTAGGTCCCTGCAGAACGATTTTTTCTCCTGGAGAGATGGTTAAGGAAAAATCTTGGATGACTTCTTTTTCCTGATAGCGGAACGAAACATTTTGATATTGAAGGGTGTAATCCTGAACCTCTAAAGAAAGCTTTTCTTCATCTGTCTCCATTTTAAAAAATGCATTGATTCTTTTTAATGCCGCAATGGATTTTTGAATGGTCTGAAGCTCCATTCCTAGATTTTCAATAGGAGAAAATAAATCCGTAAGAAGGGCTATGGCAGAAATGATCATTCCTATACTCATACCAAATAATGCAGGCTTCCAGCCACTTAAAAGGAGAATTGCACAAATTAAGGTGCTTCGTATCAATTGCATCACCGGAGAAAATACAGCATCGTAGAAATTACTAGCCTGACTAGCCTTAAAATGATTTTTCAAAATATGGATATATTTCTTTCCTGCATAGGCTTCTGCCTTATTTACCTTTATCTGCTCCATATTCTCAACATTCTCTAAAAGAATTTTATTCACATTTCCTTCTAAAAATTTTGTCTTTAGCTGAGCCTTCAGCATGCCCTTACGAACAACAGAGGTAAATAGCAGTAATACTGGTATCACACCAAGTACTATCCAACCAAAAATGGTACTATAAATGAAAATGGAAATTAAAATACCTACCATTTTTAATAAATCCGTAATCATGCTGACAACTCCAGAGGTAAACAACTCATTTAAAGCATTTACGTCATTATTAAAATAGGCTTCTAAATTGCCACTATCCGTATTAACTAAGGAGGTATAGCTCAGCTTTCCGATATGCTTCATCATGAAATACCGCAGCCTCTTCATAAATTGCTGACTGAAGGAAAGCATTAATATATCCTTTACAAATGTAGTCATTCCTACTAGAACATAAGTGATTACATACACTATGGCAGCTAAAAGTAGCCGGTTCCCATCTCCTGAAGGAATCACCTGATCGACAATGATTCTCAGTACCTGAGCTGGCAGTAGAGCCATAATTGTAACCACAAGTATGCTTAAAACAATAAGAAGGGTTTTAAATTTATATTTTTTTAAAAACTCTTTTAATATCTTTCCAACACTCATACTTCTTCCTCCATCAGCTCTTTAAAGCTGGTAACTTCCAATAATTCCTCATAGGTTCCCGTATAGACCTCATGCTCCTTTAAATAAATTATTTTATCCAGCTTAGACAAAATATTTTTTTGATTCGAAACCAGAAAGACGATTCGGTCCTGAAAGTCTAATTTAGAAATCATTTCTTCTGCCATTTTAGGATGAACGCTTTGAAAAGGGTCATCTAATAAAATAAGCTTTACCTCAGGATAAAGTGCCCTAGCCATTTGAAGACGCTTTTGTTGTCCGCCACTTATATTCGCAATCGTATGAGAAATTTTGGCATCTAATCCGCCTAAATCCGCCAAATCCTGATCTAGCCTTGCGTATGTGATTGCCCGTTCAAGATTCCCCTCTCTACCTAAACTTATATTATTTTCGATGGTATCAGAGAAAAGCTCAACTTTATTACTAGAATAGCTTATCCATTCTAAATTACTATTTTGAATATTTGAAATATCATTGCCACAAAGAGTTGCAGTTCCTTGATATTTATATAAGCCACTCAGGCCCTTTAGCACAGAGGATTTTCCCGTATGGATTTTTCCGCAGATTCCAACTCTTTCCCCCATTTTAGCTTTAAAATTAATTATTGGTAAATGAAATCCTGAAGAATAACTAAATGAAAAATCCTTTAATCTAAGGGTTTCTCCCTCTTCAACAAGTTCATAGACATGTTCGGGGTCTTTTTTAAGATAATCTCTACAGCGCACCCAAGAGACCTTAAACGCCTGATAGGCATTAAAGACTTTTCCAATCCTAGCGGCCTTCTTAGCAATTAACAGATAGGTGGTTAAGATTGCCGAAAAGGTTCCGATTTGGTAGACTCCTGCTATCACATTTTGCCCACCAAAATAAACTACAAAGAAGCAACCTAGCCAGGCTACAATACTATACAGGGGTTCTAGGCTAGATTGAAATAAAAGAGCTCGTTTATTCCTTTTTCGTAAAAGCTCTAAGGATTGTTCATAGTTTTTCAAATAGGACTCTCCAACGCCAAAGCCACGATAATAGAGCTCATTAGAAAGCATAGAAAAAGTCTTTTCCTTGTGTAAGGATAAATACTCCTTATAATTTTTATTTGTTTTATAAACCAGCTTTTTCATAAATTGAGCTACCAAAATAGACAAAGAAATAAAAATCATACTATAAAGAGTGATTTTATAATCTAAGAATAGCATGGAAATAAAGTATCCTAGCAATAAAACAATTGTATCAAATATTTCTGTCGTCATCTTACGAATTCCCTCTGTAGTATCATAGATGTCTGAACTATTTCGGTTCATGATATCCCCTACCTCATGCTCAGCAAAAAAGGATAAATCTTTTCGCATTAAATTCTGAAAGCTAACCTCTTTCATTCGTAAAGACATTTTATTACCGAAAATCCGAACTAAGTATCTTTTACAGAAACGATTCAATTGCACAAAACATACAAGTCCTAAAAAAACCAATACCATTTTTTGAACAACAGCATAATCCTCACTCCTAATCGAGTCTATGGTTCTTCCTTCAATTTGAGGAATCAAGCACATCAATCCGTTAAATAGTAAAGCTGTTATACACATCGGCAATACAATATACCAGTTTTCTTTAAAATAAGTAGAAATTTTATGATAGCTTTTCATGATTTTCACCCTTTCTCAATTGTTTTGATTTCACATATATTTTTGATAATAGGGTTAAAAATATTTCATATTCTTCTTCTGTAAACTCCTTAAATAGTTCCATATAATAGGCCCGCTCAGTGTCAATCAGAAGATGCTTCAGCTCCTCTGCTTCAGCAGTTGGATATACCATATTTTCTCGTTTATCCTTTGGATTTTTAATTCTCTTAATTAAAGAGAGCTCCTCTAAATATTTTACTGTTTTAGTGACAAGTCCCTTATCTACTCCCAATAGTTCTGCAAGAGTATCCTGAGATAATCCTGGCTCTTTACAAATTAAATGTAAGGCTAACGAATCGGTAGAATTTAATGTATTATCCTTAGTCTGTTTTCTTTTGTAAAGCTCATAATTTCGATTAATTTTTGAAATATAACGCAATCGCTTATCCATACCAGCCACCCCTTTAGTTGAATTATCAACTATATTATAGGTAAAATTAGTTGAACAGTCAACATTTTTTCGGATAAAATAAATACGTATTTTATGTTATCTTTAAAAAAGGAAGAAATTTTATTCAAATTCATCATCCAAAGGAATATTTATATTTTTAAAAAAATTACATCTCCTGATATTCTCATTTTCAAGAAGCATTTGCTTAATGGTATTATAGACTTCTTCTACATTCTTATAATGCTTATATTTATCTTTGAAAAAAGTTTTTTCTAGGAAATGTCCTTCTAAAAATCCACTTATGGAAAAAGCCCTACGAGTAAAATTGATATAAATGGCATATTCGGGATGATCCGTCTTTTCTTTAGAAATATAGCCAATTCTTAAATAAGGAGAAATTCTTTTTATTTTTTCAAAATCCGTTTGATAAACATCCAAATCAAAAAAAGGAAAAATTCTTTTGTTTTCAAAATCCTCTATTATTCTTTTTATCATTCCAGTTTTCCTCCTTTCCTCCAAATTCTTAAATCAATTTTTTTGCAAGTTTTCATAGGAATCTAGCTTATATATCTATTATATACTTTTAAAGATAAAAAATAAAGGCTGTCAAAATTGCAGACAGCCCTTAAAAAAGCTTTTAATCTTACAAAAATTATTTTATGCTGTTTTACGTCTCTTCTTTAGCACTAGCGTTACACCTACTACAGCTACCAAAAGAACTACTCCAGCTGCCACACAGCTTATTATTAAACCAATATTTGAACCATCAGTGTCTTCTGGAACAATTGGATTGCTAGGTACAATGTCTCCTTCAACTGGAGTATAAATATTAGAAGTTGAATTATCTGCAGATACGATTACCTTCACTGGATCTACAATGCCATTTTCCTCATAACGAGTTGCCGCCTCAGCAGCAATAAAATGAATTTCTAACTCATTGTTTCTCTTTAAATCATCATAGGTAAGTAAAAGTTTTCCATCCTTTGTCACTTTTTCTTTTACATCTTGACCATTTAAAGTAACCTTGTAAAGCTGATATCCTTCTTCAGGAGAAATAGTATAGGTATAGGAGTCTCCTTGATTCAAGGATTGAATCTGTCCGTCCTCTTTGGAAAGCTTTCCACCTTTGCCATCAATGGAGGCATAAACTGTTTTTGTGGTCGCTTTTTCTTCTGGAACGACAGCCACCATATAAGGGGAGAAGCTTTTAACTGTAGCGACAATTCCTAATTTTGTTACAACGCAAGGAATTTCCTCTATCACATATTCATCTCCCTGAATATGCTTCCTGTGGAATAATTTAAAGGTAACACCTTCATCATCTGGACCATATCCTTCTGGGAAACCTAAAGCAATTTTTACATAGCTTCCATCTGGAATAGTAGGATATCTATTACAAATCTGTAATTTAATATCATAGGTCTGACTAGCCTTAATTTCCTCTTTGTTCACATTGATATCGGTATTGTTGCTGATTTCATCAAGCATCTCATTGTGGGTATTAGAGGTTACACTGTCAACAACCAGCATCATTTGACTTCTTTCAGCCTCAGAGAAAGTACTATTCCCATCCTCATCCTTAAAATCCATAGCTGATAAATCGGAATTATCTACAAGTGTAGGCTGTGCACAGCATTCAACCCACAATCTGCCATCACCAAAGACTTTAGGACACGTTATATAAAGACGAGAAAATACATAATACACATAATTTGGAGCTTTATCTGAGGTTGTTCGTACCAACTGATTATCAATTAATTTATCCACAATCTTGGCTGAACCAACATTTCCGAAGGTAAACATATACCCCTCACGATTGTGCTCATACATTAAGCTTGGCTTAAATTTGAAGACTAAAGTATTCTTAACACCATTCTCATCTTCAACTAACTGAACGTTAGAGCCATCTGGATAAGGAACAAAGCTTGCATATTTTCTCGCATTTTCATGGGTAACACTAAAAGATACTGTGATAGGCTTATTCTCATCTAAAATATGAAGTGGTTCATCATATACAATTTTTACTTCAATTGCATGCTTATCTGCCATAAGATTACTATTGGCAGATACTCTCATACCATCGTTAATTGAAATATCACTTCCAAAGTAAGGCTTTGATAGTTCAGTTATAACGTATGGAGCAGGTGTATACGTACCATAAGAAGAATTTTCAAATTCCTGAGACATAAAAACGATATTCTCATCTTTAATCAAACCTTCACTATAGTAAATTCCTTTCCATTCTACGATTGGAACATCCACATCAGGATTTATACCAGACAATACGGCAAACTGCGTATATTGTACATTTGAATTGATATATGCAGAAGTATTTCTAGTTTCATGAAATATACCACTCCCATCATACGGAGCACTATTTGCCATATCCTGCCACAAAGACCATTTCTGCGTACCATTTTGCATATAGAATACACGGAATACAAGGCGTAGATTTTCTGTTTCTAATACCTCTTTTGCATTCTTGCCATTATAACTTACATGTTCAAATAATTCATAGGCTCCAGAGCTTGTATAGGTATAAATACTTTGGAATTTAAATCCACCCATAGCGAGTTCAAGATTCATATCATCAGGATTAACTGCTTGTCCATAGCTTAATGAAGACAGAGTAGGATAGGTAAGAGCATACTTGGATGAAGAAATGATGCCATCTGGCATATGCTGCTCGGAAGCTGAAATATATCCCATTGCAGAAAATATATTCTTGTCTGCACGCATACTATTCCATGTTGTATCAAACGCAAACCAAGCACCCTGAGCTTCCTCTGCAAGTGCCTTAGGTTGGTTGTCATCCGTTACTACTTCTTTCTTTGCAGTTTCAAGATAAACATAATTCCAGGAATGTCCAACATTATTCCCTGTATCATTTCCTTCAGAATCTTTGCCTATGCTATATCCACTTACAACAACACAAGGAATTTCTAGCTGGTCCAAAATGGCTTTATAGGCAAAAGAGTAGCCTGAACATACCGCTTGTTTATAGACTAAAGCGCCATAGGAAGTAAATGCCATAGATGCGGTAGAGGCATTCCCGTTATTCACTCCCTCATTGTAGGTTCCATAATCATATTTTGTATTTTTAGCTATAATTTCGTTTACTGCAATAGCTAAGGAATAGTCTAACTTATTTCCAGAATTTACAACTCTAGATTTGGCTTCTGTTACAATTTTGGAAACTGAAGCATTATATTGGCCAATGGCCTGATTGACCTCAGCTTCAGATTTAAAGGAATTGTCACGATAGACATTAGCCTCTCTACCACTATCAATAAATGCGGAATACACACCATTATTACGTGCAGCACTAATGGTCAGCTTGTACATATCAATATAAAACAACTCAGGATGATCCATTAAAAAAGAATCACGTGCAGCACTGAAAGCCTTTGGAATATCTAAGTTACCATCCATAACCCATCCTTTTATTTCAGCAGAGGTCAAAATAGATGATAAAGAGTATTGAACTTTACCCGTTTTAAATGCACCAGATTCATTGATGCTTTCTAGCGCTTGATAAAATTCTCTTGCAAGCTCATACTCAACTTGATTTCCCTCCTTATCGGAAGTATCAAGGTGTTCATAGTAATAATTATAGGTTTTTGTTTCTAACTGGGCAGAAGCATTTATTGCACCACGATTCATAAATAATGTCATACCCAAAAACAACGCAGTAATTACCATGGAAGAATAAAATGAAATGCGTCTTTTCATAAATTATAAACATCCTCCATAAATTTTGTATGATTCAAAATGCTTGTCGAAAAATCTACTATCGACATATTGCATTAAGACCAAATATATTATATACTTTACCAAAAATTATTTCAATATTTAAATTGTTTCCTGATAATTAAGGATTTTAATAGCATTATTTAATATTTATAAATTAATCTTTTTAAAAAAAATCAAACTTACTAAAATAAATCTAATTAAAATAAAAAGACCTACAATACTGTAGGTCTTTTGTACGAGTGTTTCTCCTCGCCGTGCTTACCAATGAAATATATACATGGTAATCCGCAGAGCCAAGTCTCCTTGGTCTACGCCTTAAATAATATAGTGAATCAATTATAGCATATAGGTTTATAAAAGTCAACCTTTATAATTGTTCATTAATAATATGCCTATATTAGATTATTTTATGAAATAAATCCGACTTCCTTTCAAAAATACCTCAATATATCCATCAGTAGAAATCTTAATTGCCAAACCATTTTGAGATAACTTTTTAGCAGCAGCACCTCTTCCGCCACCACTGGATCCTTTATCATTTTGGATAATAGTTCCAATAGCAATCAAATCTCCATTTTTGTCAATTATGCAGGCACCATCTAAAGCTGCTAGCTCACTTCTAAGTTTTCGTTCAATGTCTATAAAGGCTCTCTTCTCTCCCAGCAAAGTCAGCAATGTTTTCTTTTTCAAAATTCGCTTTTTTACTTCTCTTTTAATTTCATTTTCTGATAACTGCTTATTCTCATTTTTTATATTCTCAGCAAGTTCTTTTTCACTAATTTCATTTTCAAGCTGATCAAATGTCGATATAATTTGATTATCACCTTTCAAAAAAACATCATCTAATAATATTGATATTAATCCACCTGTATGAGAAAATGATATATCTAACATTGTATAAAATATTTCATGTAGCAATTTTAGTTCTATCCTATAGAATGAAGCAAAATCTTTAACTGCATTTTCAAACGAAGATAACTGACAATTTAACCACTTTCCATTTCTTTTCACAAGGATTAATTCTCTTTTTTTAGAAACTAATATGTCTCCATTGGTTAAAAGGAATATCCCTATTTTTTTATCAACCACTTCTTTATATATCAAATTCGCAAACCGAAAAGGTATGTTATTATTCAAATTGTATTCTCCAACCTTTTCATGATTTTCTTCATCAATGACTGAGCAATATTTCAGAAGCTTCCCATTTTTATTAATAATAAAAGCGGAAGTAATTGAGTCTGTTAAAGTAGCACTAAATTCATCTTTTAAAAATTCAAAAAATGAATCTTCATCTTTTTCCTCGTTACTAATATCCACTATCAAAGAATAAGATACTTTTCTTCCTTCATACGTCTTTTTTGACCATTTTTCTAAAATACAAAAAAGTTCTTCTATTTTTTCTCCATTTTCATTTCCACATATCCAGTTACATACTCCTCGTTGTACAGCGTATCTATATTGTTCCAGTTGGTTCATTACACTTATTTCTGGCCTATTAAATCCTGAACCAGAATACTTAAACTTAGAAATTTTCGTAAAAAAAGAACAAATATTTTTAGTTAAAGAAAGAACATCATCAGTGATAGGACTTTTAATTTTTGCATGAATATATTTGTTATTATTCGGAATGTAAAAATCAATAAAATACTCATTAATTTCACAGACTATTTCAATCTTAAACATAGTCGCTTTTTCTTTAGATATTTTTTCCCTTAAACAAGAGTTATCGAATGGGCTACCTATTATACCATATATAAAATCCCCTATAAAATCTTTATATTCCTCAAAAAAATTCTTAGCCATATTATCCCTCCATTTATTGAATACTCATTTTATATTGATTATACCAAAAATTGTCAAATAATAAAACCTTTTATATATAAATTATTTGAGTTTTCTTAATCTTAAATCTAAAAAATAATAAACAATTTCATAGCAATCCATAATTCATTTTAACATTAAATAAGAAGTGGCGTATTATGAAGTAATTTAATATATAACTTCTTAGATAAAATTAAAATAGGGCTAAAAAGCACAAAGCTTTATCTGCTCCAGAAGGTTAGCATATTAGGAAAAATTTTTAAATAAAAAAAAGAGTATGTCGTAAATACTCTTATCAACTATCTAAAAACCTAACTTCCCTAACTTAACTTTATGAAAAAGCTGAAATATTAACTTATTTTTGGCGCAGAGAAGGGGATTTGAACCCCTGCACCGTGTTACCGATCTGCACGCTTTCCAAGCGTGTCCCTTCAGCCTCTTGGGTATCTCTGCATTTTTGGAGCAAGCGGCGGGAATCGAACCCGTACTAACAGCTTGGGAAGCTGGAGTTCTGCCATTAAACTACGCCTGCGTGAAACTAAAGAAAGGCTTGAGCCTCAAAAAGAATTATATCACAAACCCTCTCTAAATATCAAGCCCCTCTTTAGATAAACTGATTCTTATTTGTTTTTCATTTTAAAATTTTTTTAGCTGCCAAAATACCCATTTTTTTATAGGCACTCTTAGAAGGATGAAGATGGTCTCCCGAATCACAGCCATCTTTAAAAGAGTAATAATCTCCTTTAGATTCTCCCACTTCTTTTGCAAAATCTATGGAAGACTGAGACAATATCCACTGATTTACTTCATTTTTTATTTGCTCTCTAAAATCAGCATAGGTTCTCCAGCCATATATTGGTAATAAAGTCCCCAAATAGGTTTCTAGTCCAAGATTGGTGGCTTCTTCTATATAATAGGATAGCCCTTCAATCAATTCTAAAGCCGTAGGCATATCACTCATCGGTCTAAACATATTAATTTCCTCTCCAACAGGATGAATGATATCATTAATTCCATGCTGAATTATAAGCTTCTTAGCTCCTGATACAGACTCAATTTCATGCAAAAATCTATTCTTTCCAGATTTACCATAGGATTGATAGGTGATGCACTCATACTGCTTTAAGATACGAGTGCCAGAAACTGCCTTTCGTACAACGGAAATATTGTTTATATTCTTTTCTCTTAACGCCAATAGCATATCATCTGGCCAATCTTGACTAGTAATTGAATCTCCATAGCATATTACTGCATAATTCTCATCCTCAGTATATATATCTATGTCTGCTAAAAAATAAACCCAAGAGGTAGATTTTGATAAATTTACATTG
This sequence comes from uncultured Mollicutes bacterium, assembly GCA_900540705.1. GTDB lineage: Bacteria > Bacillota_I > Bacilli_A > Acholeplasmatales > Anaeroplasmataceae > Pelethenecus. Next base: position 9,713 of record UQGR01000027.1, on the reverse strand, counting down.
AGTTTTCTACTTTCCAGATGATTGCCATATGCAAAATACCCCTTTGATAATGGTCCTATAATGTCAACACCTGAGGTAAGTTTTGTATACTCTCTTAAATAAATAGAGACAATTAAATATTTATTTTCTTCCATATCATAGGTTATTTCATCTGTAACAATGGATTGGTGGGCAGGGATAACCATCTCCCTTCTGCCCTGATAGGTTAAATATGTCACTTCTTTTTGTTCATCTGAAAGTGTGTCCCCAACTGATACACAAATTGCAGAAATCGTAACATCCTCATTACAACAAAAATTATCCAAATGAATTCTCAACATTTTCCCTGAAAAAGGAATAAATACAGGATATCGCAAGGTAATATCCTTTGCATAAAAGGCCGGTTCGGGAGTCACAGTAGACTGTGCATTTCCCCACATCGTTACCCATTTCATACCATCAACTACTTTCTTTATAATCTAAACTAAAATCGTTCGACAAATAAGATATATCAAATATCCCGCATAACAGCCAAGTAATAGGGCTCCACCCTTTTTACTGATTTTTCCTAAAACTGCAAAGCCAAATACCAGTAAGGTTGCAAAAAGCATAACTGCTAAATCAACTACAATCTGTGGCCCAACAGTTAACGGATTAATTGTTCCAGCTATACCTAGAACAAATAAGATATTAAAAATATTTGAGCCTATCACGTTTCCTAAAGCAATATCGTTTTGCCCCTTCTTAGCTGCAACAATGCTTGTCACAAGCTCTGGCAAAGAGGTTCCTACAGCTACTACCGTCAAGCCAACTAAAGATTCTACCAAATCATGATTGAGTTTTGCCATATCTCCGATTCCTACCGCAATATGCTTCGCTCCATACACGACAGCCTCTCCGCCCACTGCTATTCCTATGAGGCCTATAATCACTAAAAGAATAGATTTCCCGGTAGGCATGAGCTCAATACTTTCCTCTTCCTCAAGGATAACTCCTTGCTTCATTAGACGCTTTGCATCCCAAACTAAAAATCCTACATAAACGAAAATCAAAAGGACAAAGATGATTCCCTCCCAACGCAGAATTGCATAGGAGCCATCTAAATTAAAGCATAATCCTAAAAGCACTAGCAATGAGGTCACTACAATCAAAATTGGAAATTCTTTTTTACAAACATTTTTCTTTATTAGAATTGGTGTAAAAATCGCGCTAAATCCCAATACAACTAATAGATTACAAATATTTGAGCCAACCACATTTCCTATGGCCACATTTGCATTTCCACCCTCCAGCAAGCAGGTAATGGAATCTGATACAGATACTGCAAGTTCAGGACAGCTTGTCCCAAAAGCCACAATTGTAAGTCCTATAATCATCTCGGAAATATGAAATCTCTTCGCAATCGATGCAGCAGCATCCACAAAAACATCGGAAAATTTCACTAAAAAATAAATTCCTACAACTAATAAAGCAATACATACTAACCAGCTCCACCACTGTGTCATATCTAAGCTTGGCAGCATTAGAATCCCTCCTTATAAATAAAAGACCTACACCTATTATGAATTCATAATAAGCATAAGTCTCGTTTTTTAAAGTTGAACCTGAACGTGTCATCCGTTCATGATGTAGGCCAACTACTATCGCTAGCAAACTACTCCCCTATAACCTAAGAATATCAACAAAATAATTTTACCATATCTAAAACAAATACTCAATATGGAATATCAAACTTAAAAATCAATCTCAACAATCTTAAAATCACAATAATATTCAGCAGAAAGAAAGGTGAATTTCAAGACACAATAATCAGGATCTGTAGGACCTTCCTTATAAAATAGCTTATCTCCTATCCTCCAAATACTATCCTTGGTAGGTTGATCAGTACAAACTTCCATTGTCCCCCTAATGGTTACTCCTTGATACTTGAATCTTCCTCGCTCATAGAAATAAACACAAGCCTTGGAATTTTCTAGATATTGCTTAACCTTTTTTGAAGAGGTATTGGTTGAAAAATACATCGTATTTTCTTCTATTCTCCTCGGGATAAGCATAGCTCTTGTAATTGGAAAGCCCTCTTCGTCGATAGAGGAAATAAACGCTGTTTTCTGTTTTTTTATAAATTCTAATACTTTTTCTTTTGTCATTTTATTCCTATCCTTTTATATATTTTTCAATATAACTCTGTTCATATACCTTGTTGCCCAAAATCGTTATTGCCTGTTCTTTACAATAAGAAAAACAACGGTAGCACATAATACATTGGTTTCTAAGCTCTATAGAGTCTTTCGTAATACTTATGTTTTCCATAGGACAATTTTTTGCACAATATCCACAACGAACACATACATTATAATCTATTTTTATTCCTGTATAATACTTCTTCGTCTTACTAGAAAAATATAGGCGTTGTCCAAACAAACCAGCCAAATGAGAGCCAAAGCCTAATCCCTGGCGGGGATAATGATGTTTCTTAATTCTATGCACAGCGTCATCTAGCTTCTGATTTGCCTTATCAATAATCTTAATATTCTTAGATAGTGGTTTCTTTAAAAGCTTCACATCTCCAATGCAATCTGGCATTTGAATATGAATACCACCTAAAATGGTTGCACCATATTTCTTTAATAATCTTGCAGAACAGCCTGTCCCATCTCCACTAAACAAACCCATAGTAGCAAGTATGAATATTTTCTTTTTATTAAATGCTTTCGAATTATTCTCTAAATAGTCCTTCACTATTTTAGGAAGACAGGAATAGTAAATTGGATAACCAAAAATGATGACGTCATTTTCCAAAATCGCAGGAATAGAATTCTTGTCTTCAATCGAATAAACTTTAGCACTCTCATCTAGACCTTTTACAAGTCTAGTTACACAATATTTTGTATTTCCAGTTCCACTGAAGTATATTCCAACCATATTAACCTCCTGCAAAATATATAAGATATTATAAATCTTCTATACTTCTTACTATTTTTGATTTACCCCTTTTTCTACTCAACATTCAAGCTTCTTCCTTTTCATTAGCAATACTTGCTTCCTTTTTCCATAGTACGAGGATTAAATATATCAAGGTATACATTCTCATTTACCCTATTTAAAAGACTCCGCCTAATGCCAATATAATACGCATAGACCTGACTAGCAGCCCCTGAAAAGTATCCACCAGAATCAATTCCAACGGATATGTATAATTCATTATGTTCTAGATATAAATCGTAAATATATACGTCTTCAAAACAATCTAATTCTAAATAAAAAACTAAAATTTTGAATTCCTTAAAAAAATTCTCGTCTATATATCTATAATTCTCTTCATCAAAATATTTCATAAAATCCTGATGTGTATCAATTTCATGAATAATAGGAGTAGAGAGGGTTAAGGGATATGATATGGATTTACTATCAACCACATACCAATCATGTATGCTAACCTTGCCTGAACAAGACGTCAGAAAAATTCCTAATAAAGAAAAACAAACAAGCAACCAAAGTTTTTTCAACATACAATAATTCTCCTTCCCTGCTCATATATCAAATAATGTCATATTCTACTATGATTATAGCAAACATAGGAAATAATAGCAAACGAAATTCTTTTAATTTTTTCCTATTAAACTTTACTTTACAAAAAAACAAGGGGAGGTACCCTTGTTCCATTTCAATATATTACTTCTTTTTTCGCTTGATTAGATGACTCTACTCATTTCTTAGTACGACTCGCCTTAAGTTCTGCTAATTTAGCTTTCGCTTCTGTCTCTGCTTTATTAAGTGTTTCTTCTAATTCCTTCTTTTGATTGGCTAATTTATTGACAGCATCTGCTTTTCTTGCTTCTAGTTCTTTGACTTCTTCCTTTGATAAATCTGAAGTAATTTTATCTAAATATTCCTTAGCTTTTTCATCAAGCTGTTCAGAGAATTTCTTTAAATCTTCTAAATCAAAGCTTCCATCCTCTAGCAATCCCTCCATAGTTCCAACAATTTCTTTGAAATCATTTATACTATTGTTTAGAATTGCTTTTACTCCCTCTGGAAGAACAGATAGCATAGATTCAATAGATGAAACAATTTGCTTGGTATTTTCAATAGCAGCTTCAATTTGAGGCTTATACTCCTCTGAAAGCTTATTAACAAACTCCTCAATACTAGTTTCAATGCTATTTAAAGCTTGAGTAAGCTTTATTTTAAGATCCTCTAATTCCTTTGAGGCAGGAGAATTTTTAAATAATTTATCAACATATGCCTCTATACTTCGAATGGTAATATCACCATTGGAATTCTTTAATAGCTCAATTTCTTCTTCTGACATTCCAAGAGAATCTAAAATAGCTTTAACCTGAATTGGATTTAATGGATAGTCCTTTACCTTTGTAGTGAGTTTAGCCACCTGGTACAAGACATCAAAGCTCTTTGCGGCAGAGGCATACATTTGGTATACACCACCATAATATGCAGTCATAGGATGTGTTAAAATCCTTTCTAAATAAAATTTAGTATATACTCCATATTCTGCGATGGAAGCAGCCTGATCATAGAGTGCTAACGCTTTATTCTTAGCCTCTAAATAGCTTTCTGTAGCAAAGCTTTCTATCTTTTCATTTGCTGTTTGAAGTATTGAAATCAATTCCGTATCATCTAATTCAACAGCAGCCTCTAAAGTGATTTCTCCTGTCTCACTTGCTGAAAGAGCTAGTTTGAATTTCTGGATACTCATCGTTTGAATTGCTTTGTTATTTGGAAATTTTTCCTTAAAACTATTCAATTTTCGGACTAATGAATAAGCACCTTCACCATCGGTTGAAACGGTGAGACCTAAATTGGATGCAGTTGCAGTAATACTTGTATTCACCTTTTCCAAAAGCTTGGAAGTAAATTCCTCATTTCCAGAGGTCACAATTGTATCTACTACCTTATTGGCTTCATCTAAATAGCCCAGCTCAATCGCAAGATTCGTTATGCGTTCTATGGCAACACTAACATCAACACCTGTAATCCCTGCTTCTTCATAAAGTAAAACCTGCCCATCCTCATTTTCTCCTCGGACACTAATGACTTTATTCCCTTGATCTACTATCAATTCAATCGCTGGATTAATGTCTAAGCTAACATAGGCATTTTGTTCTGTCTTCTCGTCTGTAGTATCACAAGAGCATAATACCACACTCATACCTAATATAAGTAGGCTTGAAAATAATTTTATAAATTTTTTCATAATTCATTCCTTCTTTCTTTTACATTTATTAAACACTTAAAATAAATATTTTATTGCAAACATTTTATTTTTTTTGACTATTCCAGTAATTTAGTAAGGAACCATATTCTTTTTCAATATTTTTTATATAATTCTCATAGCTTATTTCATCTATACTACTTCTAGTTTCTTCATATATTTCTTTAAATTCTAATTTCTTTTGATTTGCTAAAATAGTTAATACTTTCTGAAGCTGAGCTTGATATTCTTCTATAGAGGTTGGAGGGATGAGCATACCTTCTAACTCAGAAACATCTTCCCCTATATTTTTTAAAATGGAAATATACCGCTCAGGATGGTTTAAAAAATCCACTACCGATAGATTTTCTAAATCTTTGATATCCTCTAAAGATATTCCTTTATAGGATTCTAGTAAACTCGTAACATCCTGAAGTGATTGTAGCTTACTACCAAAGCTTTTTTCGTATTCGTCTAACAGAGCATCCATTTCCTCCATTACTTCTGCAAAAGAATTTGTATAATTTTTATCTGAGAAAAGCTTTACACTCCAATAATCCTTTAAAAATAATGCTGGATTTTCCTCGTGAACCATAATTTTCGCATTTAGGGAAGCGATATTTAAAATCATGGTTGCATTGTCATAAATCAGGTTTAAATTTCTTTTTAATGAAACTCTCATAAAATCAAGCAATTGAGTTCCGATAATATAATCTTCATAAAGCGAAGCTATATTATTTTCATTTGCCCCTCTATTTCCATACAAAGACTCTATCTCCTCAAAATGATTTAAAAAATTATGAATATCGCTTGTAGAAGGAACACCTAAATCCTGACAAAATTCTACTAGGGACATCCTTTCTTCTATGTAAACACCATAAAACCCTTTTTCACAGAAATAGGCTTGAATAGAGGAGGCTATTGAATTTAATAATTGACTTTCATCCTCCTTTAGCCCACAAACTAAAACTGCATCCCCTTGCTTAGAAACTTCAAAATAGCCTAATCTAGCTGCCGAATCAATGCAAGCTGTCATCGCTTTAGAAATGTGGATATTGCTTAAGAAGTCTAAACTGGATAAAACTACATCTGCATCTTCGTTCAAGGAAGATGCGGATGTAACTGTTCCCTCTTCATCTGTAACAAATATAAATGATGGGTTAATATCAAGAGTGTAAACATATACTTGTGGACTTGAAGGATTTACTGGCTTTAGAAAAAACCATAAACAGAAAAATAAGATAAGAATAGCTAATGCGGCTGAAGGGAGAGTCCAATAAAGCTTGAATATATTTTTTTTAGGCTTTTCTTTTTCTTTTACTTCCATAGGAATAGGAAATTTTTTTACCTCATCCTTTAATTCTGGAGTATGCATAGCAATTTCTTTTTTAAATTGTTTTTTCCAGGATTTCATTTTATCTCCTCCTTCCATACTGATTTTACTTTTGTAATAGCTCTTTTATATTTTGAAGTAACGGTTCCAATAGGTACATTCAAAAATCTTGCGATATCCTTATGACGATAATTCCAAAGGACATGTAAAGTAATGATTTGATATTCTTCTTCACTCAAAACCTTCTTCATAACTTCTACGATTGACTGCTGTTCATAGGATTGTGAGGAGGATGTAGTGGGAGGAATATTTGTATCTAATTGAACTTTTTGATAAGTTTTAATACTCCTGAGTTCATTTAATGAGGTATTCTTGGCAATTTGCAAAATCCAGGCTAAGCCGTTAGTATCTTCTCTATACTGAGATATATTATTTTTAATTTTCATATAGGTCATTTGAAGAACATCCTCTGTATCCATATAATTTCCCATATAGGAATAGACAAAAGAATAAACCCCTTGACTGGTTTGTTTATAAAGCTGTTCAAATGCCTGGTTGTCTCCTTCCTTAATCTTTAAAAGAAGGATATTTACTTCCTTTTTATTCATCTTAGACTCCTCACAATAAGATTTAACAAAATTATATCTCTTATTCCTATTTATTTAACACATGAAATAGAGTTTTTATTGCATTTTTTTAAAATAATTCATTGATTCAATGTCTTAAATAGAAAAACACCATCTTACCTATAGTAAATCTGCAAAAGAAATGAAGGGTTCCTCTTAAAGATGATGTTAATAAATATTTTAAATATATACTTTCTCTAGAATTTACTTTTTTCTTCTAAACCATTTGATAAGGTAAATCGCCAAAGGAATTACAAAAGGAAAATGTATGGTAAAGACGAGAATGATAGCTATTGTAGCAAAGGTGCTATTTCCAATCCCTAGAGAAACAAACAATAAAATCATAGATATAAAAAAGCATAGTGGCCATAGACGAAGCAATATGGCAACAGGCTTTTGCTTGAAAAATTCTTTTTCTATTCCATAGGTGGAATCTAGCTTATAAATCTCCTTAGTAAAACACTCATTAATTACAACAAATTTACCATTAATCTTAATTTTAACCTTGTCTAGTTCTTTCAAATATCTAAATTCATTTATATCATATAAATAATCTGTCTTAAAAGCTTTTGTTTCTCCATTATCGTTATAGGAAAGAGTAAAGGAATATCGAATGCAGTTATTCACTCTTCTACCATGACTTGCAGAGGTATAATCGATGATTTTGGCAGTAGCATCTCTACCATATTTTATGGTTTTATTTTGGCTTACCCAAAGATAAATCTGCTTAGAACCCATAACTATAGCTGTTATTCCAAAGCCTAAAAGCGCTAATATGAGGACAATCGGCATAAAAATTCCCACACCAATTCCAGCGATTCCATAGCGAATTATACCATCTATAGCTATTCCTAATATTGCAATGCCAAGTGCCACAAATATACTACCAACTATTAAGAGTAGCGCTATAGTTCCAATACTATAATTTTTCTTTTTTACTTTCTCATTCATACCTATTCCCTTTTTATTTAATTACTTTTTTGATTTAATCGACTATTAACGCTTTATTTATAACAAAAATTTATTAAGGATTCAAGGAAAATATTCTTAAATGCAGAACCAAAACAAAAAGAAAAAGCTTGTCTACTTATTAGATGGCAAGCTCAAACGAAACAAGAAAATAGGTTTAAAATATAAATAATTTTCCTGAAGCATTTATATTTTCTTTTTTCTTTTAAAAACTTAATTTGCTAAAGTACGGCCCTTAAGCTCTTGATTTAAGGAATACAAACCTTTTGAATCTGAAGAGAAAATTTCCATTTTCTTTAGTAAATCCTCTGCATTTTTTTCTTCTTCCACTTGTTCTTTTACAAACCAATCTAAAAATTGCATAGTCTTATATTCTCTTGCATCAAAAGCCGCATCATAAATACAATTGATTAAAGAGGTTACATAGCGTTCATGCTCTAAGCCAGCCTTTAAAACATCAATAGGTTTCTCAAATTTTTTATCAGGCTTTGCAATAGAATCTAAATTCACATGAAGTCCATTATCTATTAAATACTTTCTCATTTTTAATGCATGATCCATTTCTTCCTGTGCCTGAAGCTCATACCAATGAGCAAAGCCATCTAATCCACAATCTTCAAAATAATTTGCAAAGTCTAAATATAGATAGGCTGAATATAATTCCTTATTAACTTGTTCGTTTATTAACATTGCCACTTTTTCATTTATCATATTTTTTCTCCTTTTTCTTAATATATTATATTCCTTGTTTTCTTAAAAGGCAATATATTTTTATCCTTTAAAAATTAGTTGTTCTTCCTCTATACACCCTATATGGAATTTCTTGTTTTATTACTTTTTTGCTGCAATTGATAAATTATCTTCTCTTCTTCTTTAATTCCTCTTCAGTAGATAAATATAGTTTATATTTGCTTGCAAACAATCTTTGATTTTCAATTAACATAGAATATCTAGCAATATCCTCATCAGTATCTAAACATAATACAATTCCAAGTGAAGGATTATATTCTTTAACTCATCATACATACGAACATACATATCCATCTGTCCTACATCTTGATGAGTTATTTTATTTGTCTTTAAATCTACAAGGATACAACATTTTAACAAGTAATTATAGAGACCTAATTTAATATAATAATCTGCCTTTTCTTAATTCCAACAAATATTTTTTGAATATTATTTATTATTGCAGTTACTAAATCAGATTCCGTATAACTAGGAATACCACTTAAACCTAAGAATTCTGCTATTACTGGGTTTTTTATATAATCCAATGTATCTGTTAGATAATGGGAACTAACATTTCTTTGTAGCGTTCTAAAACTCCATACCTCTCTCAAAGCTTCTTCATCTTTAACCTATAATAAGATACTATAATGTGACTACGACAATAAAGATTTTCCAGACAGTATTTGGAAAATGTTTGAATATAACTTATAGAAAGAATAAAAACTGTAAAGATTAAATTTACTTAATCCTTCTCCAAAAAATACTTTTATTGCTTTATAAAAGAAAAATATTAGCAGATTAATAAGCTTGTTTTTGAGCAGTTTGAACTATATATGGCATCTTCAATTAAATTATCAGTCTC
>UQGR01000026.1 GCA_900540705.1 uncultured Mollicutes bacterium | reverse complement strand
AGAGTCTCTCCTGTTGAAATCTTAACTGTTGTAGAGGTATTATCTGTTACAGCTAGCTTGTCATATAGACGGTTATACCCATCTAATGCCTCATTATAATTCGCTAACAGCCGTTCACTCTTCTCATCTAAAACATAGCTTTGGCTGCGGAACAGTCTATCTATCGTATACTCATATACCTGTAAACCTGGCTCTTCCTTTAGGAAACGTGTAATCGTCTCCTTTCCAACTGCCAAAAGCTCTGGAGTTATAAAGGATGTCCTTATGTTAAAATCATGATAGACCTGGTTGACCTTCTGGTAATCCACAGCCGCCTTTGTATCCTTCTGGTTCAAGTCATACTTCATATAGGCATAACAAAAGGATCTAGAAAGCTTTTCACTTAACTCTCGATTTTCCTTGTCATAGGTCTTAAAGCCTTCTAGGGTATTAAGCTTTCCCTTTAAGCCCTCCAGTACTAAAATATTAGTTTCTATGCTATTCAGCTCCTCTAAAAAAACCGCATAGCTCGGATATATTAAATTCAAATTCCATTCCATATTAAATCCTTCCCTTCTTTTTTATTTCCATTTTACAACAAAATCAAAGAAAAATCTAGAAAAAAACCTTAAGAACGGCTATAATGAAAAAAGGTGATAGGAAAATGAAAATCGTCGGAACTATCGTAGAATATAATCCTCTACATAATGGTCATGTTTATGCAATTGAACAAATCAGAAAAGAAAGTAAGGCAGATATTTTGGTTGCTGTTCTATCTGGAAATTTTACCATGCGAGGAAATCTATCTATGTTTTCCAAATTTGATAAGACACACCAGGCCTTAAGGGCTGGGATGGATATCCTAATTGAGCTACCCTTTGTTTATGCTGTCCAAAATAGTGATTTATTTGCCAAAAATAGTGTCTCTCTTCTCAATCTAATCGGAGTAGAGGAGCTTTGGATTGGTTCTGAGCAGAATGATCCATCCCTATATGAGGTCTATTATAAGAAATGGAACACAGAAGAAAATCAAAACAAAATCAAAGACTTACTAGCAAAAGGAAAATCCTATAAGGAGGCTACTGCTTCTATCATTGATTTACCTAGTAATGATTTATTAGGCTACAGCTACTATAAGGCAATCCAGGAAAACCATTATCCCATCACAATCAAAACCATCCAAAGAATTGGAAGCTTCAATTCAAAAACCCCGGAACAATTTGCCTCCGCTTATGCAATCCGTCAAAACCCGAAGCTCATGGCAGCCTATTGTCCTTCCTATCTATCTTCTTTTCAGCCTAGGGATGAAGAACAGCTTTTTCCCTACCTAAAATATTCTATCCTAAACAGCTCTAAGGAGGAGTTAAAGGAGATATTCTTTGTGGAGGAAGGTCTAGAACATAAACTAGAGGAAATTAAAAACTTTAGCTCTATTCAAGAGTTTGTGGATTTTTTAGCGACAAAACGATATACCAAGAGCCGCATTCAAAGGATGCTGCTATATATTCTATTTGATATAAAAAAAGGCTTTGTGGAGGAAATAAAAAAAGGTAGCCCTGAATTTGTAAGAATTCTAGGCTACTCACCAGCAGGGCTTACCTATCTAAGCTCCAGAAAAAAACAAGTGAAGCTGTATACAAATCTTAAAAATGGAATCCATCCCATTCTAGATTTAGAACTAAAAATAACAAAAATTTTAGATTTCATCTATCAAACAGAGGATTTCAAACAAGAACAAGCCAAGCCAATTACCATAGAGGAATCTATCCCTATCTAGGATAGATTTTTTCTTTTTTTAAGGAGATAGAGCTCTATAGCCGCTATTGTTTTTGCATCCTTGATTTTTCCTTCTAGAATCAAGGATAATACCTGCTCCAAATCCAACCAAATGAGTTCCACTTCTTCATCCTCATCTAAATGCTGACAAGAAGGAAGGATATTCTCTGTAGAATAAAGATATATCTTTTCAGAGGAATACCCTACAGTTGGATAAAGGACAGATAAAAACTGCAGGTCAAGAGCCCGATTTCCAGTTTCCTCCTCAAACTCTCTTAAGGCTGCCTCCTTTGGATCTTCTCCTTGTTCCAGCTTTCCTGCAGGAATCTCATAAATCGCCTCATCGTAGGCATACCGATATTGCCGAATTAAAAGAACCTTATTCTCCTTAATACATAGAACTCCAGCACCACCATGATGTCTGATGATTTCGCGATAAGCTGTTTTTCCATTCGAACAAACCACCTCATCCCTAACAAGTTTAAGAATTTTACCTTCGTAGATGGTTTCTCCCTTACAATAGGTTTCCTTCATATCTTACACTTCCTCTACTATCTTTTTATGCTCTAGCTGCATCCCCTGATACCCCTTTTTCTTAATTTGAATCAGGAATACAGCAAGAGAAATAATGCTCATTAGTGCGATGCATATATTAGAAATCCCCATGGAAAGACCTGCACATTCTACGCCCAGCTCTGGGAAGCAGAATAACAAAAGTAATAAAATAGGAATTCTAAAGACGAAGGCTCTCGCAATATTGATACACATAGCCAGCTTCGTTTTACCAAAGCCATAGAGTACTCCAAGTACAGCTCCATTGATGGCTAAGGATGGAATAGACCAGGAATCATAATTGTGAATCAAACGAATATAATTCTTAAATTCCTCAGCCTGAGCTGGGTCCTTTGCCTGACTATATAAGTTAATCAGTGCCTCCTGAAATAAGAACCGAATCATAATCCAACCAATAAATCCTAAAATCGTTGCCATAATGAAGCTTTTGAAAAAGCATTCTAAAGCTCTTTTTAAATTTCGGTTTCCTAAATTCTGAGAAACAATGGTAGACTCTGTCTCCTCAAAGGAGTTCAGTGGAGTTGTCGCAATTCCATTTAGATTGTTGGATACCGCCAAGGCTCCTACGACAAGACCTGCAGAGGCTTCTGCCTGTTGGACAGCAATAGGATCAGAAAGGTCAATTTGAGATTTCAATATTTCTAGATACTGGGCTCCAAAAATCGAATTGATGGCAACCTTTCCTAACGAAAATACAAATTTGCCAATAAAAATAGGAACAGACATCACAAGGATAGGCTTCACATATTTCCAAGATAGACTAAACTGCTTGATACTAATTCGGAAGATATTATTCTTACGAAGCATCAAGAATCCTAAAATTAAGAATAAGACAATTTGTGAAATCAAGGTTGCTACAGCAATCCATATAATGTCTTGGACATGGAGTCCATAAATGAATAATACATTCAGTCCAAGCTTGACCATCATGGATAAGATGTTAAAGTAGAATATCGATTTCGTATTCCCCTTAGACTTCTGTAAAGCGATAAATACGTTATTGAACGCCACAAAAATGAGCTCTACCATCTGAATAATGAAATATCCGGTTGCCGCAACAGCCTGAGCATTAGATATTCCAGAAATTTTACAGATTGGATAAGCCAAAGGAATACAGATCAAAGCCAGTGCTCCTACCACAACCAAAATAATTGAAACTAAAACATTGGCATTTTTTCTGGCCTTCTCAAAATCACCAGCTCCAAAATGGCGAGCTACAATGATTGCTCCACCAGCGGCAATCCCTGATCCAAAGGACGATAATAAATTTTTAATCTGTCCTAAGGCAGCCACAGAGGATACAGAATCTGTAGAGATTTCATTAGCAAAGATACTATCAATTAAGCTATAGATGGAATTAAAAAGATTATAGACAAATAAAGGAGCACATATGGCTATGATTACTGTCCACATATTCCCATTTAAAATTTTGTCTCTTCTTCTTTCGTCAATTTTCGCCATAGGACCCGCCTCCTTTATAACCATATAGATTATACTCCTATCCTACTGGATTGTTTGGAAAAATTATCACAATTTTTTAAGTTGAGAAATTGTGTGAAAACATTTTCAAGGGACTCCTCAATAAAATAGTGGTAAAATATAGGTTGTATAATTGGAAGGAATAGTGAGCTATATGTTTTTGGAAGTAGGTCAAAATATAGAGGCTTTTGTCGTTTTATTGCCATTGGCTCTTATTTTGTTATTATCTAAATTGCTAAGTATTGGAACAAGGAAGATTGGATTACCCTCTGTCGTTGGTATGCTGCTGACTGGGGTGCTTTTAGGACTGATTACCCTAATCCCTGGGCAAACGATTTTCAGTGACACAGCAATGTCTGGGATTACCTTCATTGCAGAAATCGGAGTCATCCTAATCATGTTTTCTGCAGGATTAGAAACCAATTTAAAGCAAATCAAAACTACAGGAGTTGCCGCGGTAATTATTACTTTACTGGGTGTGATTGTTCCTATGGGCTTGGGATTTTTAGTTGCAGGAATACTCCCTGGTGGATATGGAAAGGATTTTGTTTTCCGAAACCTCTTTTATGGAGTAATTCTTACTGCCACATCCGTATCCGTGACTGTAGCCACCCTAAAGGAATTAGGAAAGCTAAATTCCAGCATAGGTACCGCTATTGTATCAGCAGCTATTCTAGATGACATCCTAGGTGTAATCATCCTATCGGTTGTCGTATCCTTAAATCAGGCATTATCCAATGCCTCTGCCAATGTAGGAATGGATATTCTGATGGTATTCGTAAAAACAATCGGCTTCTTTGTATTTGCGATTGCCTTAGGAATTGCACTCAGAATGTTGTTTAAATTTTTAAGTAAAAAGTACGGACACCACAGACGTTTACCTATCTTTGGAATTGCCATTGCCTTCTTCTTTTCTTATGCAGCAGAGGAATGGTTTGGAATTGCAGACATCACTGGTGCTTTCTTTGCAGGCCTTATGCTGTCTGGTGGCAAGGATTCAGAATATATTGAACGAAGAACCGATATTGCCTCCTATATGCTCTTTACACCAGTGTTCTTTGCCAAGGTAGGACTCACAAGTCTAGCTAGCTTTTCTGAGATTGATACAACCTTCATCTTATTTGGAAGTATCTTTATCCTTGCAGGGATCGTTGGAAAGTTGCTCGGCTGTGGATTAGGAGCTAAGGTGACAGGCTATTCGTTTAAGGATTCCTATCGCTGTGGATTAGGTATGATGTGCCGGGCAGAGGTATGCTTGATTTGTGCAAACAAAGGAATATCTGCAGGAATTATCTCTGCTTCCATTCAGCCTTTTATTCTAGTCCTTATTTTAGTAACCTCCTTCGTAACACCTGTTCTTCTCAAAAAAAGCTATAAAAATGATATCCCTCAGGAGTTAAATACAGATATCATAACGGAATAAAAAAGAGCTTAAGCATAAACTTAAGCTTTTTCTTTGATATAGAAGGTTTGTTTAGGTCCTGTATCATTCACTAAGACATCCTTAGGAAATCTAAGTAATAAATACATCACCGTCAAATCTCCACTACAGCCACCAAAGTGAACTGCAAAAAGCAGGCTGACTACAATACACCAAATGTTAGCTGGTAAAAGACAAATCAATAGAATCATCCAAATACTATGGATTACCAAGGGTGCAGCCGTTGAAATAAATGAAGTTTTTTTATTGACATACCCTTTAGGAAGCCCACAATAGGCACAGCTGAGCGTAATTCCAAACGTCAGCTTTTTTTTCGTGAATATCTTATAAAATAGGCCATGCGTAAGCTCATGCAGAACTAAATAAGCAATCATTGCTATTAAAAAACAAAAACAGCCTAATAGTACTTCTTTACTATTTATCTCTTGCTCCCAGTAGGTTTTTACCTTGAAATAACATGGAATCAAAACTACTGCCGCCATTGGAAAAGAGGCAAGATTTAACCAGAGGGCAAATTTACCATCCTTCGCATCCAATACCTTTGCTTCCTTATATCCTTCTGGCAATTCCTCATAATAATTTTCCATACCAACTACCTCTTTACTTCTTTTTTAATTCAATTAGGAAGGAAGGACCTCGTTTACCAAATCGGGAAAACGCTCAATAAATTCCTTTGCTGAAAGAGATTTGCCCTCATATTCAACTGCATCACAGGCGATAAACCCACTCTTCGTTGTAAGAATGATATGATAATCAAAAACAGACTGAATACCACCATAGGGTAGGTACTGCATCGTAACAGGTCCATCATAGGCATAGACATCCTTAAGCACTAGCTTTTTTCCTTGAAATGTCGTATGAATATCCTGTCCAAATTCTACTTCTTGATTAAAATCAAAGCTATCACATACATAATACATAATATCATTCCTCTTCCTTTATTTTATTCCATATCCTCTAATAATTCAATCGCCTTTTTATACTTCTCATTTCGAGCTAGATCCTCTGATTTTATCTCTGTCAATCGTGTAAGGTCAGAGTTATGCTTTAAATCTGCAAGCTTTATTTTTCTTGCCAGAGGATTTGTCTTTATATTTAAAATATAATCAAAATAAGGGGTTTCCTTATGATGGGTTAAAAGCTCTAACGCCTTTAACACAGGACCACTAAAGCCATATTGAACTAAATCATCTATCGTCATTTGAGTATCCTCTAAGACGTCATGTAATAAAGCTACACAGCAGGCATCCTCAGTATCCATTTGTTCAGCAATATGAAAGGGGTGAAACACATAAGGCAGCCCACTTTTATCTACTTGGTCCTTATGACAGTCAAAGCATAATCGCAGTGCTAATTTTGTTTTATCCGTATAAATCATAATACTCCTCCAGTCCTAGGCTCTTATCTATATTTTATCCGGAAAGTCCTTAGGTCATACTCTTTTTTATCATTTACTTGCAACTAAAACATTTTCTAATTCGGCAAATTCTTTATCTATTTCTTCAGGAACCCAGCTTTTTCCATAATCTAAATCCTTGAACAGAGAAGCAAGACCAGTAATCTGCTTCAATCTTAGAATCTCATCCTTTTCCATTCCAAGATGCTTCGAAATCCAGGCATCTGACCTGCCCAGCTCATGTAAATCCTTAATGATATTGCTCATTAAATCGACATTGTGAGTACCACGTGCTCGGTTGTGGCGAATCGTACTTGCCATCCGATTATCTAAGGTCTTTTGAATCACAGTAACAGGTAATCTTCCCTGTTCACGGTCATAGATATCAGGATAATCCAGCATCACTCTATACCTATGAAAGCCATCGACGATAATATAGCTATCCTTCTCCTTATCATAATAACAGACAATAGGCATCGTATATCCATCCTCTTTGATACTATCATATAGAAGCTTCATCTCAGGTGGGGCAACACTATTTGGATTATAATCATTGGGATTTATTTTTTCAATAGGTACAGATATTACGTTGTATACAGGACTTTTATAGGTCATAATGCTTCCTCCAAACCTTTATATTTTTCTTTGATGATGTCAATGTTTCTTTGCTGGTCTCGGGTCAATCCAAACCCCATAAACCGACAAATGTGGTCATTTTTTAAGATACAGTAGCACATTCTTTTCCAGCTAGGTATATCCTTAGATGTTTTAATATCATCGGTATGATCAGGAATTTTTCCTAAAAAAATGATTCTTGAGCTTTTAAAAATGGTATAATTGGAAATTCCATTCCTTTTAATTTCATACCCACGTTCTTCTAGCTCCCTGATGGTTTCCTCCTCAAGTCCACCACCTACCTTATGCCAAAATTCTATGGAAGTCTTAAACTTTTTAATGTAGTTGTTTCTAATTCTCGCTGGTAGGGTAGCTAACAAAAATTTTGTGTAGGATTCCCAGGTATGGTCTGGTGGTAAGGTGATGTTGCGGTAGCCTAAAGCTTTAGTTCTACCATAGATTCCTCCAAAGTTTACGCCCTTTACTCTCCCTAAAAGCTTTACCCAGGTTTCAGGTTCAATTACCCGATAGAGATTTAAGCTGTCCTTTGCGTAATCATTGAACGGAGAGGCAACTCGCATTTGAGTTGGCTTTACACCTGCCTGATATAGCATATCATACAGCTGATTATAGGAATAGCCATGCTTCGCAATGGCATGCCATACATCTTGAACGGTCCAGTCATATAGTGGAGATGCACACCAGACATTTTTAAATTGTTGAGTAATCCAGCATTGATGCTTATAGCCATTCTTTTTATTCAGGAACGCATTATATCTTTGTAAGGATTCATCGGCCCGAATTCCTAAAAGACAAATCGTCGAGGTATCCCCATGAGAAAGCTTATACCATCTTCCAAACTGCTTAGCCAAATCCTCCTGATGCATCTTATAGCGATATGTGGTAATTGGGTTGTTCTCCATAGTAATTACATATTCATGAGAAGGACGAGGCCGAATCCACAAATCTTCTTTCTTATCGTCCCAGGGATACCAATACATTTCATAGTTACTTAAGGCAGTCCTTGTAGCCATCGGCAAGCAAACCCAATACAGCTCTGCTTCATCCTTTAAGCTCTCAAAGGTTTCCTCCACATATTTTGTGGTATAGGAATACTGGGCTTCAAAATCCTGATGGAATACACCAATCCTACGGTTGGGATAATATTTTCTTTGAAAATCCATCACTAAATTTAGTAGGAGTCCACTATCCTTTCCACCTGAAAAAGAAACAAAAATATTTTCAAATTCTTCAAAAATGAATTTTAAACGATTTAACAATGCATCATAAACACTTAAATCAAAATATTTCTTTTTCATAATAATGCCCCCTATAATCTCCAAATATTTGATTTATTATACCATAAATTGGTAAAATTTACCAATTTTTCGTAAAAAAAAACTATAGAAATCAAAAATGAAATCTATAGTTCTTCTTGAATTACTTTACTTCAAAGTGATAGTTAATACAGGATCTGTATTTAAACCACTCACTGTAATAACATAAGTACCTTGTGTAACTACCTTGATATTACCATCCTTATCAGCAAATGCTTCAGGAAGTGTATCTACATAACCAAAAGTAGCCCAATCATGTGCCCAGTCGCCATCATATAGCTTGAATTCAGCATTTTCTAATAAGATGATTTCAATGGTTGCAGTATCATCAGCGATAGTCATCTTGAAATCTTCATTCTTTGTCCAAGTATTCATTGAACCAATTACGTAAAGCTCAGTAATGGTCTTGTCGATTTCAACCTCAACAGGAGTAATTACGCCATTCTCATACTTACCATAGCTTACAGAACCATCTTCTTCTACAATGATGATATTGATATCCTTATCCTCAAATAAAGCTAGGTTAGCAGTTTGAACACCATCGTTATTATTGATGATGAAGCCAGAGCTTGTAACAAAGTCATCATATTTATAGATGTTATTTGTCTCATCAGCTAATACCATATCATTTCCTGGCCAAGTTGTTTCCTGAAGACCCCAGAAATGTAATTTAACTGCTGCCCAAGAAGCTGGAACCTGTGCATATAAAGTAATCTTTTCAACCTTAGTTACAACAGCACCTGGAAGTTCTGGATCAGTTGCAGCTGGAGTGTACTTTCTATAAGTAACCTCAAACTTACCATCAGCATTTGCCTCTTCACCTAAAACATATAGGTTTCTTGATAATGCAAAAGCGATATCCACGGTTTGGCTACTACCATTGTTGAAAATAACGCTATTTACACCTGCAGGAACCTTGAAGCCCCAAATATGCTGGTCAGCATTAACCTCAACCATTTCTGCACCTGGCCATACAGTTGCTAATTCTGGATCAAGAGTATTTGCGTCTCCCTCTAGACTGTTCCAGTAATAAATGTTTACTGCTTCCCAATCTGCAGGTACCTGTGCATAAACTGCAGTTTCAGCAGTAGCAACACCTGTTGCAGGAGCCTTTTCAGGAATAGCCTCTTCACCAACATATTCACATTCACTACATACATGCTTTCTTAATCCGGCAGCATCCTCTGTAGCTTCCTTTACGACTTCCCACTCACCCCATTTATGAGCTTCATAAGGAGTCTCCTCTTTACATTCTTCGCATACCTGTCTATGCTTTGTTGCATCGCTTTCCCACTTATAGCTATGGGTATGTCCACCACAGCTTGCTAGGGCAGCTAATGCAGTAACGCCTACTAACGCAAACGCTAAATTTTTAAATATCTTTTTCATTTCTTCCTCCTTTATACAACTTAAAAGATATTTGGACTGCTAATTTTTATAGCTTATGAGGTGGGTCCAGCCACCTTTTTTTCAAGTCAAGAGAGCTCTCCATTCCCATAATAGAGAACACATTGACTTTGAAATTTTTGAAAAGCTTTTTTCATTTTACTTACTTTACACTTCAAAACCTAAGTTTTAAAATGATGGGATTCATAGCTAAAATGCTCTATTGATTATATCTGACCAAGGTCAAATATGAATCACAAAATTAGGCTAATGGCTTACTTGCAATAATCGTCTGATAAGCATCCAGTGTTGTCTGGGCAGTCAATGTTAAATCTGACTTACCTAAGGTATCTAAATATAGAGTATAGCCAGCTAAATCAACCTGCTTATCCTGAGCAGCAACGCCATTGCTGTGAACGATACGATAGCTTACCTGATTTACTGTATCTACTAAATCATAATAAATTAAGCTGCCATCCTTATTTGTCTGAATGGTAATTTCCTTACATTCTTCTCCAGATTTACCAAATAGACCCTTGTTATGCTTTAACTGAATTAGCTTCTTATAGGCATTAAACATATCTAAATTCTTAACCTTAAGACTATAGTTCAGCTCATTTACCTTATAAGAGGCATTGTAGGAGTTTTCATTTCCACCCTTAGTTCTTAGGAATTCCTCTCCTGCCAGCATAAATGTTACACCCTGAGAGGTAAATACTACGGAGTTAGATAGCATAGCCATCTTTTTAATTGTAGCCTCATCCTTGATACCAGCAGCCTTAATACGGTCATATAGAGTATAGTTATCATGACAGGTTACATAGTTCACACATTTTTCTGGTTCTAAGGTCTTATTTGTTGAAAGAACTAAACCTCTGAGACCTGCCTTAATATTGGTTACATCACCACTAGAAACCTTACTGCTGTTCGTAATCCAACCACGTTCTGCCTTACCACTAAGGCCTCCCTTAATTAACGCATCACGCATCTTATCATTGAAACAACCATACCCCTCATACTTGTTCATTGAAACCTGAGCGGCAGCTGTATGTCCAGAACCTAACGCAATTGTTCCACCAGCCCATGGCTCGCCATAAACTGTGATATGCTCGCTAACATTCTCATGTAGATTCTTAGATAGTTCATTCATCGTCTTCACATCATGAATTCCCATCAAGTCAAAACGGAAACCACCAAGCTTATACTCAGAAGCCCAGAATTCTGTAGAATCTACCATAAACTTTCTAAACATTGGCATCTCAGATGCAGTTTCATTTCCACAGCCTGAACCATTAGAAGCACCTGCTGAGGTATAACGGAAATAATATTTTGGCATTAACACATCAAAATTGCATTTTTCTAAGCCTGCAACATGGTTATAAACTACATCCATAATGATATTGATACCAGCCTCGTTGTAGGCCTTTACAAGGTTTTTAAATTCCTTAATCTTCAAATAACCATCGGTAGGATCTGCAGAATAAATACCATCTAAGGCATTGTAATTTAATGGGTTATAGCCCCAGTTAAAGGCTCTTTTTCCTACACGCTCTTCGTTTGCCTGATCAAAGAATGGTAAAATCTGAACTGCATTCACGCCAAGCTCCTTGATATGGTCAAAGCCTGTTGAAACCGTAACATCACCCTCTGTATAGGTTGTTCCTGCCTCATAGAAGCCAGTATAAAGCTTTGCGTTCGCTGCAGTACCACCCCATGTAGTACTACTTGTTAAATCCGCAATATGTGTTTCATATACGGTCAATTCTGTTGAAGAATATGGATGAACGCTCACATTCTCCCAGCCCTCTGGATTCGTCTTGGAGAAATCAACAATCATTCCTCTCAATCCATTTAAGCCAGTAGATTTCGCATATGGATCCACAACCTCAGCATTTTTATAGGTTGCATTTGTAACAACATAGGTATAGTACTTTCCAGCACAATCTCCATTGAAGGTATATTCCCATACACCCTTCTCACCCTTTGTCATTGCAAATTCAGTAAAGATATCATTTCCACCTAAGCTCTTAGGGGTTCCTATATCATAAATTCTCAATTGGATTGAGGTTGAAATCGGAGACCATACTCTAAAGGTTGTACTTTCTGCTCTATAGATTGCACCTAACTCACCTGTATAGGTATATGCCTCTGCAAAAGCCTGGGTAGAATAAATGATAGAGTTGTCAGCTACCTTCTCAATAGATTTTCCACTTTCCTTAAAGGTTACCTTTAAAGAATAGGTATTAAATAAATCTGGAAGTTCTTTTCCTAAATTATATACTACTCTTGTATCATCCTTACTTTCTAGCTTGTCTAGACCTACAGTATCTGAGAATACCACCTGATCACCAAGCGTAATCTCATAGCTTTCAAAGGCCTTATTGGTTTGGAACCAAATCTGGAAGCCCTTCACAACATTGTAGGCAAGACTAAAGTAGGATACCATATCATTCACTTCTCCAGTTGCACTTGTATACACAGTCTCATCCTCATATTTTAAATAAACATTGTAGTATCCGTATTTATCTCTTTCTAAGGAAGAAAAATCAATAAACCGGTCACTATCTCCGTCTTTTGCTGGACCTTCTGCCCAAACCTTATTCTCCTTAACGATGAAGCCAATGCCACTTTGCTTGGCAGTTGTAGAGAATTCTTCCCATTTATATCTTGCAACAATTCCATAGCTGTCTTTTCCATTGAATTGATAGTCTGCACCATCTTTTCCAGTTTCCCACAGCCACAGATTCCAGTGATATTTTTCACCATCCATCGTTGTCTGATCATAATGGATTGCAAAGCCTAAATCCTCAGTAGATTCAGGTAATTCTGGATCTACAGGCTGTGGTTTATCACCATCATCCGGTTTGTCGCCACCATCATCTGTTGTTCCTCCACCACAGGAAACCAAGGATAATCCTGTTAGAAGAAACAATAAAAACAATAATATTTTTTTCATAGCATTACTTCCTAAAATTCCTTTCCTCATTCTTTACTGGTCTTTTTATAATTCTAGCTTCTTTTCAATCGGTATATTATACTCGCAGAAAATCGTCGTTTCAATTTCAATATTTTTCTCAACATTGATGGATTTAGAGCTGAGCGTTAATATCATTCCATACTGATCAACAGTGAAATGATGTAACGTCAAAATCTCATTTCCCTCACTATCTCTTGTCGAAGTATTTACCTGATAGGTCAGCTCAGTCTTTTCTTCATTCAAGGAAAAGCATGAATAATACTTCCCACAGTTTGCAAGGATGTAATCCCCATAATAGACGCCACCGCGATGATATCCAGCCTCTAATTCCTGATAGAAAAAGTTGTTGACTGATATGGTCACATCCTCTGGACGATAAGAAATCTCTTCCTCTTCGCCATCTGTTTTTTTAAATACAGATGCGGTATCATCTGGATTCATATAGCTTAATACCTCTTGCTTATAAAACCCATACTGTCCTGAGGCGGTTCCAAAATAGCTTCCTGAAACCTCAGTAATCATATAATGATATTTTAAATCCTTTTTATCGATATAGGTAACAAAGGACACCTTTCCATCCTCTGTCCCATCGACAGTATAGGTAGCTGTAATTGTACTTTTTCCAGTAGAGACCTGCTGATAAGCTAGATCAAAATCCAGCTTATCTACAAAATCTTTTATGTCGCCTTCAGGAATCGCTTTTGTACAGCCTGTAATTATAAACATAACCACACAAATAAGGATTCCTATCCAAAGCTTACGCATAGGTGTAGGTTGCCTCACCATAACAGCATTCGCTCTTGTTATTCTCGCTGCTATTAATTGTTGAAAACTTTTCTTTTACTAAAAAGCCACGCTCATCATATTCTATTTCAATATTCCATTTTCCACGACAGGTAATATCGCTAGGACGTTTAATAATTAAGGCCTTGTTGACTCCAAAGGCTCTTAAATAGAACCCGCCCCCATCTCTTTTATAGTAATAAATACTATCCAAGCCTGCTGGTCTATAGATTTTTGACTCTAATTGATATCTAGTTGAAATAGATAGATTGGATGAGTTTACTTCTGTAGAAACCCAGTTTGCCTTAGTAATGTGAAGAGGTAATCTCAAATAGTAAGAGGAGCATCTATCACTATAGGTTTCCTTAGAATCCTGAAATTCAACATTTCTCTTACTAACACTTCTTGGAACAATTTCATCAGCAAAATCAAAATAGTTTAAATTTCCTTCATACGCATACTTTACAGGTGTAAAGGATTCATCAATACTATCGATGATACTAGCTAGTTCCTCATCGTTGATATACCCTTCCATAGGGGCTTTTTGGTCACTACAGCCAGCTAATACTACCGTAAGAAAAGCAACAATTATAAGCAGTGCATAAGTAAATTTACGTTGCATACTTTACCTCCTTTTCCGCATTGGTAAATTAGTAAATCTTAATTTCCATAGACTTTTCAGTAATATGAATTTTTCTAACGTCGAAGGTCACCTTAATCTTAGAAGCATCTACTGCTGTCTTTTCTGTTTCCATATAGATGTCCTTCGTACCCGTACCATCCTCTAATTGACAATGGAAGAATTTCCGTTTTCCATAATCTAAAAGCTCAAGAACATTTAACTCTAGACCCTCTTCTGAGGTCTCCTGATAAGCATCATGAGGAATCTCGATTAGATATTGCTTAGTAAATACCTTAACACCTAAGCTTTGAACCATCTTATTTGAGATTTCATCTGTACAAAGAGTAAGAAGGTTATTCGTCTTAAAGAAGAAAATGATAGATGCTAAATTCTTCTCTAGCTGATACTGCTTCTTACATTCTGTATTAGCCTTCTTATATTCTTTAGCTAAAGCCTTTAAAGGATAGGCCTCTACATTACATGCAGCAACAAAGTCCTGATAATCCTTCTTTAAGCCTTCCACAGTACGCTTATAGGTGCCCTTTAACGCATTCAAATCACTTTCATAGCGGATTGCCTCAAGATTAATCTGCTTTTCTAATTCATTCTTCTTCTCTAGACCAAAATTCGCTTTGAATTCACGAATCTCCTGAGCTCTCTTACGATAAGCATCCTTATCCTTATTCATGGCCTTAAAGGTTTCAAAGGCTGTAAGCTCATCTTCTCTAATCTTAGCATAGGTTTGATTTACTCTAGCAACAATTTCCTCATTTCTTTGGTTATGCTCCTGTTTCAATTTGTTTGTATTCCGAGCCAATTCTTCCTTCAGCTTAGCGATAGAGGAATTTAACAATTCTTTTCTATCAGCTAACTCCTTAGCATTCTTCTCTACTACGGCATGAGAGTCTACCTTGGAAGCCTCAGCACAATCTGCATTATATTTTGTCGTTAAAGTTTCAAGCCGTGGTAAGAACTTTTGGTCAACAGCATCTAACCGCTGTTTAACAACCTCCTCGTACTTATCTCCAACAAAGCTTTTTGCAGTATCATGGTTAAGGAATATTCCATTGATGGCATCAAATTCAGAAATCGCCTTACATACAACCTCTCCATCTCTTAAGAATTCTAGCTGTGTAAAATCTAAATCTAAAGAAAATTTATCCTTTACAGAAACTTCATTAGCTACTGTTGTAAATAAAAGCTGATTTTCTAATGCCAAGCCTACTACATTGGTTCCCTCTATAGATTCAAAGGTTGCAACCTCCACTGCATTTTCCTCATTCTTGCTGAGGCTTATAGCAGAAGCAGGAATAAATACATCATAGCTGCCACTCTCTAAGGAAACAGCTGGTGGAATCGCAAAGGTTAGCTTGCCAAGGCTTAGGGAGCTACCCTTTACCGTTGCAGAAACTAAATTGTCCTTTGGAACACGAGGATTGATGGTGTTCTCAGTCAATTGATCAAACATATGAAGCTTCGTAACATCGACAGCTGCCTTCACAACCTGGCCCTTAGTCAATCCATAATTTGAGGTTCCCTTGATGATAACTCTAGTAGAAGACTCTGTAAAGCCATCTCCCTGCTCATTGATATCTCCATAAATCAAGGTTTCATTTCCTAATTCTTCAAAGTGAGAAACACGAACATCTATGAGATATTTAGATTTGGAAACTACTTCTGGTTCTAAGGATAGATGCTCACATCTTAAGCCGACAATCACTTCTGTTTTACCATCAAAATACTGAGGCTTAACCTTAGCTAATAGGGCTTGAGGAATATCTAAGCTATCCTCACTCCACTTAAAGTCTACATGAATCATATCCTTGCGTCTTTCTAAGGTGGCATGGAAGAAATTCATTTGTGGAGTTCCAATAAAACCTGCAACAAACAGGTTACTTGGATAATCATATAAATTCTTAGGTGTATCAATCTGCATGATTCTACCTAAGCGCATAACTACTACTCTTGTACCAAGAGTCATTGCTTCTACCTGATCATGAGTAACATAGATAAAGGTTGTCTTCAATTGATCGTGTAGCTTAGCAATCTCACTACGCATCTGAGCACGTAGCTTCGCATCCAAATTGGATAATGGTTCATCTAGAAGCATTACCTTTGGATTTCTTAAAATAGCTCTACCTAGGGCTACTCTCTGTCTTTGTCCACCAGACATAGCCTTTGGCTTTCTATCTAGGTATTCTGTCAAATCCAATACCTGGGCTGCCCATAATACCTTTTCATGTATTTCCGCATTTGGAACATGTCTAAGCTTTAATCCAAATGCCATATTTTCATATACTGTCATATGAGGATATAGTGCATAGTTTTGGAAAACCATCGCAATATCTCTATCCTTAGGTTCTACATCATTCACAATTCTGTCGCCAATGTATAGCTCACCAGCACTGATATCTTCTAATCCAGCAATCATTCTTAAAGTTGTTGATTTACCACAGCCTGAAGGTCCAACGAATACAATGAACTCTTGGTCCTGAATATCCATTGTAAAGTCTGAAACTGCCTTAGTGCCATTTGGGTAAACCTTATAAATATGCTCTAATCTTAAACCAGCCATAAATTCATTCTCCTTTACTTAACAATTGCAATACTATATGGCGGTAACAGGATACTTCCATCATCCTGCAATCCAATATATTTATCCTTACTATCGGTAACCAATTGACCTACAACCTTGGTAAAGCCCTTGGACTGATAGTCTACTTTCAGATTATCGTAAGGCGCAAAATTAAATATAATTCCAATTTTACTGCCCTGATATTCCTTTTCAATAAACAATAATTTCTGATCCTCACGATCCATCTCTACTAAAGAAACAGCGCCTCTAGCAATTTCCGGATTTTGATTTCTCAATAAAAGACATTTCTTATAAAAATTATATAAAGAGTGTTCATCCTTCATCTGTGCCTTGACTGTTCCATATGGATAGCTTGCTTCTGTTGCCCCAGAAAGAGGGTCACAATCTCCAAAGCCATCTCCCCATTGCATAGGAATACGGACATTTTGGTCAGGAGAGGTTCCAGCATTAGAACCTACCATTCCAACCTCATCCCCATAATAGGTAAAGGTTGAACCATTCATCATGGAAAGCAAAGCATATTGAAATTTAACCTTGTTGATACTTGCCGTTGCGGTAGAGGTAAAGCGAGGTGTATCATGATTGTTTAGAAATGGTGCAGGAATTCCATCCTTTGCCATAGAAATATTAGCTAATAGACCATCATAGTACTTGTTTAGCATTTTCCCCTCAAGATTTAAGGAATTGACTAGCGGACTAGATGGATCACTTACACTCAATGAAAAATTAAAGAAGGAATCACAGCCACTACCATAGTACTGTTCAATGATGGTTACAGGGTCCCAGCATTCACCAACAATATAAGCATTTGGATTGATTGCCTTTGCCCATTTGTTGATTTCGGATAATAAAGCGATACTCTTAGTATGGCTTTCATAATAGTAGTATTTTACTGCGTCTAAACGAAAACCATCTACACCCTTATCTAACCAGAACTTCATTATCTTTTGGAATTCTTCTCGAACTGCAGGACTATCACAATTGAATTCTGGCATATTAGAGGAGAAATTCGCCTCATAATAATAGCCCTTCTTTCCAACCTGATAAGCCTTCTTTGTTGCTGGAATCGCATTCTTATCATCATAGAAGACATAGAAATCCTTAAACTTTTCTTCCTCTTCTGTCAAGGTTTCCTTTGCCAACCATTTTTCATGTGCCTTCTTGGCCTTCGTAAACCAGGCATTCGCACTACTAGAGTGATTGATAACCAAATCTAAAATTAACTTGATATCTCTTTTATGACATTCTGCTACTAATGCTTCTAAATCCTCCATGGTTCCATATTTACTATCCACAGAATAATAATCATCCACATCATATTTATGATAGGAAGCAGATTTGTGAATTGGCATTAGCCAGATTCCATTGAAGCCTAAATCCTGAATATAATCTAGCTTTTCAATGACACCCTTTAAATCGCCAACTCCATCTCCGTCAGAATCATAAAAGGATCTAACAAAAATCTCATAATAATTTCGATAATTATCTTCAATAATATTCGTTGTTTCTAAATCCTCTTCAATGTATTTACCATAAGGCCCCTTAGCCTCAGAGCAACCAAAGCATAAACCTAACATAGCTAAAATAACAATCAATAAAACTCTTTTTATATTTTTCATACTATCCTTTTACTGCTCCTCCAGTTACTCCCTCAACATAGTAGCCTTGTAAAAGGAAGAATAAAATCATAATTGGTATAGATACAACAACACCTGCAGCACAGAAAACTGGGAAATATTGGGTTCCAGCCTCCTTGGCTAGCATCTGCTGTAAGCCTACTGCCACGTTGTATAGCTCGGTATGACCTCCTGCCATTACACTTGCAAGCATATAATCGCCCCAAGGTGCAGTGAATGCTAATAGGATGGTATAAACTACAATTGGCTTGGATAAAGGCATAATAACCTTCCAGAAAATTGTATTCTTATTGGCACCATCAATCATAGCAGCCTCATCTAAGGATTTAGAAATTGTATCGAAAAATCCCTTCGCTACATAGTAATTCATAACACAGCCAGAAATATAAACTAATACTAATCCAAATAATCCTGGCATACCATTAGCAAGTCCAATCTGCTTCAGCATATAATAGGTAACAATCATTCCTAGGAAGCCTGGAAACATACCGATGACCAAAATCAGCTTCATATAGCCCTTTCTCGTCTTAAAGCGTAGCCTTGAGAATGCATAGGCACTCACAAGCGTTAAGACTGTATTCAATACAGAAACGATAAGAGCGATAACTAATGTATTGATATACCATCTCCAGAATGGATAAACAGGATCCGTTACCAAGGTGATATAATTGTTGAATGTCCACTGCTGAGGTATCAAAAGATTTGCCTCATATTTAACAGCAAAGGACTGAATAACTAGATATAAGAACGGTAAAATCCAAATTACAGAAATGACTCCTAAAATGATATAGATGACAATCTTACTCACATTCTCTCTGGCTTTTTTACCACCAGACATTTTTGAACTTGAAAAAACACTAAATTTTTTATCTGCTTCTATCATTGGAAATCACCTTCATTCTTTACAGCATTCGTTCTGTTATAGAAAATCATAGAAATAGATGCGACGACAATAAACACGATAATTCCGATTACTGAGGCAACACCATAGTCCTTAGATACCTGGGTCATGGCAATCTTATATAACCAAGTAATCAGCAAGTCGGTTTGTCCTGCGCCATATACATCTACAGCCAGTGGAGCACCACCTACATTGGTAAATGTCGGATTACCACCAGACAATAGGAAGATTACGTTAAAGTTATTGATATTACCAACAAAGTTAGAAATTAGATAAGGACCTGTAACAAACAGCATATAAGGTAAGGTAATCTTCATATACATCTTCACAGGACTCGCACCATCAATCTTTGCAGATTCATATAAATCCTGAGGAATGTTCATCAAAATACCAGAACACATCAGCATGGTATATGGAATACCAATCCACATATTTACAACAATGATGGTAACCTTCGCAATCATACCATCCTCGAAGAACTTGATATTCTCACTAATCAAGCCTAGGTTCTTAAGAATAACATTCATTGCACCTAAATCAGTATTTAGGAACTTAGAAAGGAATAATAGGGAAATAAACTGAGGAACAGCAATTGTCGTAATTAAAACGGTTCTCCATAATTTCTTAAATTTAATTCCTTTTTTGTTGATTAGCATCGCCACAATCATTCCTAGGAAATAGTTCGTGAATGTAGCAAATATTGCCCAAATTAGAGTCCATAATAGAATTTGACCAAATACAGCTGCAAACTGATATCCATTAGATCCAGTTAAACCAAATAGCTTTTGGAAATTATACATTCCAACCCAGTCAAACAGCTCTTTTGGGTTTTGATAGGTTGAAGAATAATTGGTAAATCCAACAATGATCATTAAAATCAATGGAATGATGGTAAACATGATTACACCAAAGGTTGGAAAGGCAAGTAAAACCTTGTGGAAATTTTTTCCAACCAAACTATTGACGGTTTCCCTATCTCCTACTCTTTTTCCTATTTTACCTAGATTTTCTAATTCTCTATTTTCTCTTATCTGAATAGACCATAAGAAAATTAATACGGCAATAAAAATTAAAGCAATAACGAAATTTAATAGAATTAATAAACTATCATCCTTAAATTCTGAAACCTCAATGGCATACGTAGGATGAATATAGGTCGTTTGGGCAACATAACCAAAGGTTCCTATACGCATCATAGCTGGTACACCTATTGAGACCATAAAGAAGATAAAGATGATTTCATATAACAAATACATGAAGCCCTTGATATAGGATTTTCGCGAGATATGTCCAAATCCCATAACGAAATAAGAAAGCTTCGTCTTCCAGTCTCCACTTATAAAAATTTCATAGGTATTGATAAAATAATTGGCAATACCTTTTCCTATCTTGGCAAAAAAGCGAACAACCGTTACGGATAAAAAACGCCAAATCACTTTAGGAATCGCTTCAAAAAAAGCTAAAAGTTTATAAAGAAATCTCTTATAAGTGGGAAGTGCAAGATACTCAATCGTTGTCATATAACCACCCCTTCATTAAAAAGTAGAGTACAGACCACCCTTATAAAAGTGGCCTGTACCAATTTTTAAAATGCTTGACTCTTACTTACTTGCTTTAATACTTTCGTTTAATGTATCAATGGCTGCCTGTAAGTTGTCCATTGTATTTGTACCATCAACCATACCACTAATTAAAGTGTTTGGAGCAGTCCAGAAGTTACCAGGAACAGCAGTCTGAGCATGTGCAAACTTAGCTTGTTCAACTAATACCTTAACATTTTCACTAGCTAATACATCTGGATTTGCAGCAGCTTCCTTATTACATGGAGCAACACCCTGATCTTGGAATCTCTTTAACTGACATTCCTTATTAGATAAGAATAAAGCCAATTGATGAGCAGCAGCTAATCTTTCAGCATTCCCTTGTGCTCTTTGAGGGTTAACACCAAGTAGCTTACCACCTAAGAATGCACCTAAATGCTGTGTATCACCATCGATAGTAATAGTTGGCATTGGAGCACATGCATAGTTAGCACCTAAAGCCTTCTTATAAGCAGAAATATCCCAAGTACCTGCGATACATGCAGCTAAACCATTTGTAGGAGTTGGAGCCTCCATTGCATTCTGCCATGGCTTGAAGGTAGTACCATCCCCAAGATCATACTCATAGTTAATGATATTTAAAATAGCCTTTGCAGCCTTTAAGCCCTTATCTGTATTGAAGTCTGCTTCAACCTTCTGAACAGAACCATCCTCATCAAATGTCATTTGATAGTCAGCACCAAAGGTAAATAAAGCACCAGCACCCCAGAAAGCCTCTTGTAGGTTATAGCCAACCTTCTTACCAGCCTTTGCAGCTACTTCTAGAATCTTTTCCATAGATTTTACATCTTCTTCTGTAAAGATAGATTTATCATATTGAAGATAGTAAGTATTATCTCCAGTATATGGATATGCATAATATTCTCCATTGAAGGTAGCTAACTGACAGCCTAATTCACTATTGTTCTCTTCAATGAATGTAGCATTTTGACCACTAACACGGCCCAATGCACTCTTTTGGAATAATCCTGTAATCTTATCAGATGCAAATTCATAAACATCTGGTCCAACAATCCAGTCCTGAACCTCTGAATCTACCTTATCAGGACCATGCTCTACATAAGTGATTTCATACTCCTTAGTATCGCCTGCTGCCTTTCTTGCAGCCTTGAAGTCTTCAAAAAGACCCATGTTAAATTCTTTGTTTGAAGCAGTACCTGAATATTCTAAGCGAATTACATTGTCTACTTCATTTCCTCCACAGCTAGCTAGTCCTAAAGCAAGAACAGCTGCTGATCCTAGGGCAAATAATTTTTTCTTCATTTTTCTTCCTCCTAAATTTATAATATTTGCCGATTCTCCCAAAGGAGAAATTTGAATTGCTTAAGTATCTTGTAGTAAGCCTCTAATTTTAGATTTCAAAAACAACAAAAATTTTTTAAAAGCTAAAACTACCAAACAACTACCTAAGTAATTCATTTCAGGATAATTCCTGAAATTATTAA
The DNA here is from genome assembly GCA_900540705.1 of uncultured Mollicutes bacterium. GTDB lineage: Bacteria > Bacillota_I > Bacilli_A > Acholeplasmatales > Anaeroplasmataceae > Pelethenecus. The sequence goes on along the minus strand of UQGR01000026.1, from coordinate 6,139 downwards.
TACTAGGAAATACTTCCTAAATTAATACCATATCTCATGCCGAAATTCTTCTTTGAATCTCCTTTGCATTAAATCCTATCAATCTATCCGTTTCTGGATGAGAAGGAGTTAAATTCGATTCAATAAAGATGGTTTGAATTCCTAATTTTTTCGCTGGAACAATATCACAGTCATAATCATTTCCTATCATCCAAAGCTTCTCTTCCGTCTGAAAATCTTTGATTGCTCTTATGAAAAATTCAGGATTTGGCTTTTTCACTCCATATTTAGAGGAGAGCGCAATTCCCTCAAAATATGAATGAAGTTTTAAATGCTTTACCTCTTGTAGAGTGAAGGCCTCTTGAGCATTAGATAGAACATATAAGTGATGTCCTTCTTTCTTTAGCCTCTTTAACAAGGTCTTTACACCCCTATATAGACGAAGGTATTCTGTTGAACAGCTTCTAAATATTTTAGCGACCCGAATAGATTCCTCCTTAGAAATTTGAAACATATTCTGAAACACCTTTAAAATATCTATTTCCTCCGTCTCCAGTTCAAGGTCCTTACAAAGCTTTTGATACTCTTCCCTTAAATACTCAGGCCCAGCAGGGTGAAGATATTTTACTTTCCTTGTGAAGGTATTCCAGAAATGAGGACTATCCTCATCTGTGGATATGTCTATCAAGGTGCCATACAAATCAAATAATATCGCCGCCATACCGTAATAGCATCAACTCCCTAAATACTTATTTCTAATAAGCGTTAATATACCCCCCCCCGGGTATAAAACTACCTTAAAAAATGTCAGCCAGTGGCATCTTTCAATTTCGGGAGAGGCATTCATCTCTTATTCTTTTTCTTTTTTCGTTTTTTCCACTCTTTATTATACACTATATTGATAGCGCTTTCAATACTTATTTTTTTACCCCACTCCAAGAAAGAGGGGGATTTCCCACAGGCAAATTGTCCATGGGAAATCTAAAGAAGGAGAAAACTATCTATAATTTCCAAATTTCTTCGTTGTAATTCTGGATAGAACGATCTGAGGAAAACTTGCCACTTGCCTGCATATTCATTACGCATTTCTTATAGTAGGCAAGAGTATCAAATTCCTGGTTTGCCAAAAGCTTTGCCTCCAAATAGGATGCAAAATCAGCCAATACCAAATAATGATCTGGGTTACTGCCCTTGAGCAGACTATCATAGATTGCCTGGAATACTCCTGTTCCATTATCATCTAAGGAACCGTCAATCAGACTTTCTACTACCCGCTTCAATCCTAAATTATGTTCAACAATTTCACTTGGATTATAGTTCTTCTTAATTTCAGCAACCTCTTCTACGGTTGCCCCAAAGATATAATTATTTTCACGACCAGCCTCCTGGCATATCTCGACGTTAGCTCCGTCCAATGTACCAATGGTTGGCGTTCCATTCATCATAAATTTCATATTTCCAGTACCAGAGGCTTCCATACCAGCCATAGAGATTTGCTCAGACAAATCAGCAGCACAAACTAGCTTCTCTGCATAGCTTACGTTATAATTTGCCACAAAGACTACCTTCATCAGGTCTGTAACCTCTGGATCATGATTCACCTTATCTGCAATGGTGTTAATCAATTTAATAATTGCCTTGGCCATATAGTAGCCAGGAGCACTTTTAGCTCCAAAGATAAAGGCGGTTGGCTTGAAATCCTTTATGCTTCCATCCTTAATTCCATAATAGATATATAGGATAGATAAAGCATTCAATAGCTGTCTTTTATATTCATGAAGTCTCTTAATTTGAATGTCAAACATAAAATTCGTTGGAATAAGCACATGTTCATGCTTATAGATATACTCCTTAAGAATCTTTTTGTTTTCCATTCGGGTAACCTTAAATTTACGCAAGAAGGTTGGATCCTCTACATAAAGCTTCATCTCACTTAGCCTGGATAGATGAGTCACCCAATCCTTGCCAATCCGCTTGGTTATTTCCTCAGCAAGATAAGGATTGTTCAAAGCCAACCAACGCCGAGGAGTTACACCATTGGTTACATTCACAAACTTTTCCGGATAAACCTGATACCAATCCTTGAAGGTATCATTTTTCAAGATATTCGTATGAATTTCAGCAACTCCATTGACATGGTCTCCAACATAGATAGCTAGATAAGCCATATGGACTAAACCATCCTTTATGATATAATACTTGTCCTTATCTAGCTCGGTTTCTAGCTTAGCCTGTAGCTTTTCAATCTGCTCTAAAACCTCTGGTAGATATTCCTTAAGCATCTCTACAGGCCATTTTTCAAGAGCTTCTCCCATAATGGTATGGTTCGTAAAGTTAAACATTCTCTTACAAATCTGTAAGGACTGTTCAAAATCAAGACCTTCTACCTCAAGTAATCGAAGCATTTCTGGTATAGCTAAGGTTGGATGCGTATCATTGAGCTGCCAAATCTGATGCTGTGGCAAATCTGCCAATGGACGTTTCGTCTTCTTATATTTGGATAAAACATCCTGTAAGGAGGCACTTACCATAAAATATTCCTGACGAAGCCGAAGAATTTTTCCCTTCAAGGTATTATCGTTAGGATATAATACTGCCGTAAGCTCCTTTGCATTATACTCCTGAATGGCGATTTTTTCGCCCTCCATTTTATCAAAGGTTGCAAAATCAAAGCCTTGCACTGGTTCACTTTGCCACAAGCGAAGTGTATTGATGGTATGACTACCATAACCAATAACTGGCATATCATAAGGAACTGCTTTAACATCAAAATCCTTAAAATGGACAATTTGGGTATCTTCTGCTCTTCTGATACTGAAAGGATCTCCCCACTTCAGCCAGTCGTCAGCCTCCTCATTTTGGAAACCATTGACGAAGCTTTGTTTAAAAAGTCCAAATCGATATCTCAAACCATATCCATCTAAATGGATATCCTTTGTAGCTGCAGATTCCAAGAAACAAGCGGCAAGTCTTCCAAGTCCTCCATTTCCTAAGGCAGCGTCCTCAACCTCTTCAAAAAGATTGATATCTAGCTCATATTCCTTAAGAGCATCCTTGACATCTTCTAGCATCTGCATATTTAAAAGATTCGCATAAATCAATCTACCAATCAAAAATTCAGCAGAAAGATAGCCACATCTTTTACAATCTAATGCTCTTGTTGCTGCCCACTTAGGCTCAGCCTCTAACATAATAGCCTTTGCTATTACATTGTACAACTCCAGTACACTTGCCTCCTTGACCTCTTTTGCGTAGGTCAGGTGCATGATTGCTTCTATTTGTTCCTTTAACCCTTTCATTTAATCCCTCCGGTATTGTTCAGTGTAACCTCTCACTCTTGAAGCCAGCTTATCTGTCAGGCTTCTTTTTAAAATACGGTAGCTCCAATTGCTTGTAGACACCGTGGATGGTAAATTCATTCTTGTAGAGCCATCCTGACATAACAAATCCTGCATAGGAATAATACAGATATTCGCCTTTGATGCAAAGGCAAGCTCTACAACAGTATTTGTAATATCTTCATAATTTTTATCCTTAAATTCAACCTCTAAGGCTGTACATTCTGCCTTCAAATCCTCTAAGAAGGTGTCTAGCTCATTTGGTTTTAAATCTAAGATATATTGATATAACGGCATATTATCATGTGTGCCTGTATAAACAAGATAGTTCTCTTCATAGTTAGATGGCTTATGCTCATTATCCTTATGACCGTCAAACGCAAACTCTAAGACCTTCATACCTGGATATCCCGTTTGCTTCAGCAAGGTTCTTACACCATCGTCAATGAAACCCAAATCCTCAGCTACAATCTTTAGATGAGTCTTATCCTTGAATAAATCAAACTTAGGACCATCTAGCCACTCTCCCTGCTTGGCATTCGTATGCCCTGCAGGTATCGTATAAAACTTTTCAAAGCCTCGGAAATGATCAATACGTAATATGTCAAAAAGCTCAAAGGCCTTTGCAATTCGTTCATTCCACCAAGCATATTCTGTTCTTTTCATATAGTCCCAGTCATATACAGGATTTCCCCAAAGCTGACCATCAGCCGTAAAGGCATCTGGCGGGCAACCAGCCATTAGCTTTAGTCTATGATCCTCTGTCAGGACAAACAATTCAGGGTTTTTCCATACCTCCACACTATCATAGGCGACATATAAAGGCATATCTCCCATAATTTCAATCCCTTTGCTGGAAGCATACGTATGAAGCTCATTCCATTGATTTAAAAATTCATACTGCGTCCAGATCCAGAACAAATAATCCTCTTTATAATTTTCTATCACTTGATTTTCTAGTCTCTCAGAATAGATGCGATATCCTTCATTCCATAAATCCCAGGATTTATACTCGTGCATTGCCTTTATGGTCATGAATACTGCAAAATCCTTATATTTTTCCTTTTGGACAAAATCTACAAAAGCTTTATCCTGCTTATCAAACTTTTTGAAGGCTAACTTTAATACTTCCACCTTCTCTGTAAACAAAAGGCTATAGTTTACCTTTTGTTCCTGAAAGCCAAAGGTTCTTCCCTCATAATCCTTCTTCTTAAGGAGACCCTTACTATGTAAAATATCAAAGTCTATCAAATAATAATTTAAGGCTGTTGAAGAAACAGACTGATATGGAGAATCACCATAATTCGTTGGAACTAGTGGTAATACCTGCCAAATTTTCAAGTTAGCGCTTTCAAGCCAATCTATAAATTCATATGCGGATTCTCCTAACGTACCTACTCCATACCGTGATGGTAAGGACGTAATATGTAAAAGAATCCCTGCTTTTCGCTTTGTGCTCATGGATATTCCTCCTTATTGATTTGTTATCGTACAATGCAATTGTAATTGTAAAGCGTTTTACATTCTTTTGCAAGATGTTTTTACTTAAAATCGAAACTTTTCAAAATAAATAAATAAATTTCGAATTTTTTTCGCAAATGTTTCGAAAAATGTTGATTTTAGAGAGTTTTCATTATAAAATAAAAGTAATCAAGGAGGAACTGTCTATGAAAATAAAGGATATTGCAAATGAACTTCATCTTTCTGTTTCTACCGTTTCTAAAGCCCTAAATGGCGCCTTTGATGTTTCAAAGGAAACTAAGGAGCTAGTCTTAGAATATGCCAAAAAGCATGGCTATAAATCAAGAGATGAACGACTTGCTGTAAAATCCATCCGTAGGTTGTGCGTTTTATATGACAATGTAAATCCTACAAGCCATTCTAATGTCATCATTCCCTTAGCCCTTGCATTTTCAAAATATGCAAGACAAAATAATTTTGAAGTGGTTCATTACCCTATTGAATCCATTGAGACAACCTATGCAGAATTTATGAAGCAAAATAACTTTGATGGTTCTTTCATTGTTGGATTAAATTATAAGAGTCCTTTCTTAGAGGAGCTGAACCATACCTTAATCCCAACCGTACTTTATGATAATATTTTAGTAGGTGAAAAGATTGCAACCATCAATAATGAAAATATTAATTCCATAGCTAAGCTGGTTACCATTCTAAGAGAAAAAGGACATAAAAAAATAGGCTTTATTCATGGAGACCGATATTCCTTTGTAACCAACGAACGATTTGCAGGCTACATCATCGGCCAAATGATGAATAATATAGAGTATAACCCTCAATATGTTTACTTTGGAAGCTTCAGTGAAGAAGCTGGCTTTGAGGCAGCAAAATTCTTTTCTAAAACTGACGTAACAGCTGTCATATGTGCAAGTGATACGATAGCTATTGGATTGATACGAGGATTAGAGAGCGTTGGTCGAAGGGTTCCTCAGGACATTTCAGTGACAGGATATGACGATTTAGACATTGCCAAATATGTAAATCCTTCTCTTACTACAATCAAACAGGATTTAGATTTAATTGGCGAAAAAGCATTCTCCCTACTGATGAGTATGATGATGAACCGTTCTAGTCAAAGATTGGTAATCAGTGGAGAAATTATACTTAGAAATTCAATCACGTCCATCCAAGAGAATTGATAATTTATAGGAAAAGGGATAAAGATTGATTTATCCCTGTTTTTTTATCTTATGTATAAAAGATTATAATATACTACATTCTTTCATGAACCTTTTAAATCAAAAAAATTCCTAACAATTCCTAACTAGGGGTATCTTGTAAGAATATTTCTTTTATGATAAAAC
>UQGR01000025.1 GCA_900540705.1 uncultured Mollicutes bacterium | reverse complement strand
ACACGCCCAGCGTGTGGTTTTTTTGTGAGTCTTTCGACTAACAAAATAAAAAAACAAGGGCCGCAACCCTTGTTCAGACCCTGGGCTTCAAAAGTATCCAAGGTGCTATCCTATTTTTATTTTAGATTATTTTTATTTTATAGTCAACACTTTTCACGATAAAATTGCTAGTAATATATTTTTTTCTTTTTAATTTGTTTTTATTGTAAAAAATATTCACTAGATTAATCTATATCCTCTTTTCGTTGGAACCCGTAGAAATAAAATTACGTTGATCAAAATTTACATTTGAACTCACATAATTTCAGACATCTTTATGCCACGCAGCTTCTTAAGAATGGAGCTGACATCTACACAGTCAAAGAATTATTAGGCCATGAGAAGCTAGAAAATACACAACGCTATTTAGATTTTACAAATGAAGAAATTAAACAAAATAACTTCAAGTATAATCCACTAAATAACTTTGAGTAATTTAAAAACTGTTCAAGATATAGAACGTATTCGAAAATCAAGCATTTTATAGTATAAAAAGAAAAAAAGATTGACTAATAGTACTTCGCAAATACTTTGATAAATCAACCTTTTTTCTCTTGCTATAAATAAAGTTTCTTTTAAAAAACTTTAATCATTTTAATGGAGGCCCCGAACAGATTCGAACTGATGGTCGGGCAGTTGCAGTGCCGTGCCTTACCACTTGGCTACAGGGCCATATTACAGCGCTTTTTTATTATATCAAAGGGCATATAGAAAGTCAAACCTAAAAACACTTTTTTATATTTTTGGCACTCTTATATTGACAGTGCTAAAAATAAGAGTATAATAGTATTGTACCTCAGGAATGGGGCATACTAAAGAAAGGTGGTATGACTATGGAACAACAAAATTTAAACGAAGAAAATGTATTAGAAAAATACGGAAGAAATGTTGTTGCACTTGCGAAAGAGGGAAAGATTGACCCTGTTATTGGAAGAGATGAGGAAATTAGACGTATCATCAAAATTCTTTCCAGAAAAACAAAAAACAATCCAGTCCTTATTGGAGAACCAGGCGTAGGTAAAACAGCTATCATAGAAGGTTTAGCTCGAAGAATTGTCGCTAATGACGTTCCTTCTACAATTAAAGATAAAGAAATTTTTGAATTAGATATGGGAGCTTTGGTGGCAGGAGCTAAGTATCGAGGAGAATTTGAGGAAAGACTCAAGGCTGTGCTCAATAAGATTAAAGAATCTGATGGAAAAATCATCATGTTTATTGATGAAATTCATTTAATTGTTGGAGCTGGTAAAAGTGATGGTGCTTTGGATGCATCTAATATGCTAAAGCCTATGCTTGCTAGGGGTGAACTACACTGTATAGGAGCTACTACACTTAAGGAATATAGGGAATATATAGAAAAGGATTCAGCCTTAGAGCGTCGTTTTCAAAAGGTATTGGTAGGTGAACCAAGTGTGATTGATACAATCTCTATATTGAGAGGTATCAAGGAACGCTTTGAGCTGCATCACGGTGTAACTATATCAGATACTGCAATTGTTGCTGCAGCTACCCTATCTAACAGGTACATCACAGATCGTTTTTTACCTGATAAGGCGATTGATTTAATCGATGAAGCCTGTGCCTCCTGTCGAATGGAATTAGATTCTAAGCCTACTATGCTAGATGATACAGACCGAAAAATAGCACAATTAAAAATTGAACAAATGGCTTTAAAAAAGGAATCTGATCCAACCTCTAAAAAAAGACTAGAGAGCATTGTAAAGGAATTAGAGGATTTAGAACAGGAATCTAAAGATTTAACATTGAAGTGGCAATCTGAGAAAAAGGAATTAAATCAATTTAAAGCATTAAAGAAAGAATTAGATCAAAAGCGTTTTGAACTAGAAAAGGCTTTTAATGAAGGAAATTATAAGCTAGCCTCCGAGCTCCAGTATTCTTCTATTCCTTCTCTAGAAAAACAAATAAATGAATATCAAAACCGCAGTAAAGAGGATCATCTTCTATCAGAGTCTGTAGATGAGGAAGCCATTGCTGAGGTTGTAGCCAAATGGACGAACATTCCCATTTCCAAGCTAATGCAGGGGGAAAAGGATAAAATTCTCCATCTTGGGGATACCTTAAGACAAAGAGTTATCGGTCAAGATGAGGCCGTCCAATTAATTAGTGACGCAATCATACGTCAAAGAGCTGGAATTAAAGACGAAAACCGTCCTATCGGCTCCTTCCTATTTTTAGGACCTACAGGTGTAGGGAAAACTGAGCTTGCCAAAGCTCTAGCTGACGCTTTATTTGATAGCGAGTCCCACATTGTTCGTATTGATATGTCTGAATATATGGAGTCTCATAGTGTGGCAAAGCTCATTGGTGCTCCTCCAGGATACATCGGATATGATGAAGGTGGACAGCTGACCGAAAAAGTAAGACGAAATCCTTATTCAATTCTTTTATTTGATGAAATAGAAAAGGCTCATCATGATGTTTTCAATATTTTACTTCAAATTCTAGATGATGGAAGACTTTCAGATTCTCAGGGCAGAACCGTAGATTTCAAAAATACAATCATCATTATGACCTCTAATATTGGTAGTGAACTTCTTCTTTCTGAGAATTCTGATACTCAAAAGAATATTCAGAATCTCTTAAAACAGTATTTCAAGCCAGAATTTTTAAATAGAATTGATGAAATCATTACCTTCCATCCTTTAAACAAAGAAGTTCAAATGAAAATTGTAACTAAAATGCTGAAGGATTTAGATATGAGACTACTATCTCAAAACATAGATATTTTATTTACTGATGCATTAAAGAAATATGTCCTAGACCAAAGCTTTGATGAAGAATTTGGAGCTAGACCTGTGAAGCGTTATATTCAAAAGCATATTGAAACCTTTATTGCAAGTAAAATTCTAAGCAGCGAGATTGTCCCTGGCATATCTTATGTTTTAGATGCTTGTAATCAAGAAATTCGTCTTTTAACTAAATAAAAAAAGAGCCTAAGCTTTAAGGAACCATAAGGAACCATTTAAAAGCTTAAGCTTTTTTTATACTTCTACTTCACAAAATTTGGAAGACCTAATCCAAAGAATATAGATAACAATGAAACAATTGCCAAAATCCAGAATAAGATTCTCCAGCCCTTTGTTTGCTTATTCGCGAAATCAAAGGCTACAAATATAACAACAATCAATAGGAAAATACTTGCAATCCCTGTAAAAATATTTTGAAGAGGCTGACCTGCAACCGTTACATTGACTTTACAAGCATCAAAAATCACCTTTAAAAGCCATGCTACTGCGTTTAACAGCATCGCTCCAAAAGCTAGCATTCCTAAATATCCTGTTCTTCCCTTTCTTGCCATATCCCATTTCCTCCTTTAATCTAAGACTATTATACCATTAAAACAATAAATTCCTAGATTAATTTTAAAAGAATTTGATTTCTTAAAGGAAAGAACTATTGAAAAATATCAATTACTAAATCCAAGTCAAAGGTTTCCTTATCATAGACGTCTATAATTTTACGAACAACTAAAATGTGATTTAAATAAATTTCAAGCTTGGCATAAGAGGAATACAGCTTGAAGACCATATCAATATCTTCCTTTTCTTTTTTCTTAATTGGAAGAACGATATCCTCCTTTACATGAAGATAATAACTAACCTCCTGTCTAGTATTATAAACTCCTTTTTTAAAAATAGTGACGAAGCTATAGCTTGAATTATCCTTCGCCAATTCCCGGTGATGATTCCAATCATTGCCATCATTAATGGTGACAATAATCAAATTTTTATTATCCTTTTGGTAGTTAGATACTAAAATTCTTTTGGATTTTTTCGTATACCCTGTTTTACCAAACACAAAGCTTTCATCACTAGTAACTAGCTTATGCTTATTGATCCATACATAGCTGGATTCCTTAGTGGTACAGCTATGCTTATGGGCAGAGGATATTGCCACAAAGGTTTCATTTTTGCTTACATAAGCACCAAGTAAGGCCATATCATATGCGGTAGAAAGATTATATTCCCGTTCATCTAACCCTGAAGCGTTAGTAAAAACACTATTCTTCATACCAATCTTTTTAGCCAAGGTATTCATCTGTCGTATAAAAATCTCAGAATTATGTCCACTTAAGGCAGAGGCAGCATCATTGGCAGACCTAAGCATCAAGGCATAAATTAAATCCTTCCGCATTATTTTTTCATTTTCTTTCAAATACACCTTAGACCCAACCTCTAATGTATCCTCCTTTGAAATCACAATTTCTTCATTTAAAGGATAGTTTTCTATAGCGGTAATCGCTGTCAAAATCTTGGCAGTAGAGGCAATTAAAAATTGTTTATGTAGATTATTTCCTTCTAAAACCCGATTGGTTGTCGCCTCCATCACAATATGACTGGATTCTGTGTTGGTCACAACTGCAGAGATGGGGAAAGAAAAGGAAAGCAATGTTAATATGAACATCATCATTTTTTTCATTATGGTTCACCTAACATAATCCTATGTAATACTACGCTTAAAAAGACATAATCTCCATGTTTTCTTAAAACAAAAAGGATATCTTACCCAAAGATACCCTGTTTAACTCTTATAATTTTAAGATATTGATGTCTTCAATTTCAACAATCGGAATCAGCTTAATCTCGTTTTCCATTCGAAGCTTTAACCCCAAATCACTGACATCCTCAACAATTCCTTCATAGGTTGCTTCCTTGGTATAAATTTCTGCCAAAACATGTATCCTATAGTAAAGCATTGCCTCAATATCCTCTAGCCGATGAAAGGCTACCTTCTTACGCTTGACATTTCTACTGTCAAAGAAATCCTGATTTTCACTACCTTCTTTTTTATCACTTACGCTATCAATAAATAGAGTTGGATCATTCATCATTACAATCACCTTAGTACCATTCTATGAATGGGAAAGGCTAATTATTCTTCTTTAAATAATTTGAAACAGCAGTTGCACAGGATGCACCATCCCCAACCGCCTTACTAATCTGCAGTAATCCGCCAATGGCATCACCACAAGCAAATAAACCTTCAATGTTAGTCATAAACTTTTCATTGACTAGAATTGAATTTCCAGATAGACCTATTCCTAAATGCTTAGCAAGTGTAAATCCAGAGGCATTCCCAATCGCGACAAAACAGCCATCTATGGAAAATACCTCTTCTCCAACTCGAATGGCTTGAATCCGCTCTTCACCAAGAACTTCATCTATCTTTCCAAGGACAACCTGGATTTCAGGGCGAAGCTCTACCTTTAACGGCCTCCCATCGGTGAACACAATAATTTCCTTACATATATTTTCCAAGACGGAAAGCTCATGAGCCATATAGTTGCCGTTACCAATTAACGCTATTTTTTTCTTTCGATAGAAAAAACCATCACAGGTAGCACAGTAAGAGACGCCCTCAAACTGATCAGCCTTACTATACCGGTTACGTGAGGTACCACAGGCCAGAATCACAACCTTTGCTTGATAAACTCCTTGATTGGTGACAACAGAAAAAGTAGTATCCTTATTTATTTCTAAAACCTCAGCCTGTATCATTGGAATATGGAGGCTTTCGGCCTGTTTCACACCTAGTTCTAATAATTCTTTTCCCGTGATATGTGAAAACCCATAATAATTTTCAATGCTTTCAACCTTTTCTAAGGCTCCACCATCCTTTGCAATAATTAAGGGCTCATACCCATATCGTTTTAAATAAACTGCAGAAGAAATACCAGCAGGGCCTTTTCCAATAATTATTGCATCAACCATCATTTTACAAATTCCCTTAAAGCCTCAATAGGCTGATAGCCCACTGTTTTATTTACAATCTTTCCATCCTTCACTAAAAATAAGGCTGGTATAGAAGAAATACCAAACTGAGCAGATAATTCCTCTTCTTCATCGACATTGACCTTTCCCACTACAAGATTATCCTCTTCTGAAAGTGTCTCTAAAACAGGCCCTAGCATCCGACAAGGTCCACACCAATTTGCCCAAAAATCTAAAAGGATGGTTCCTTCCTTTACTACCTCATTAAAATTTTCTTTTGTTACATGAATTACTGACATAATCTTTCCTCCTAATATTCTTTATGTATTTTTGTCAAACTTTCCACATCTAAATCCTCAATAAAGCTTTTCCCCTTAAAGCACTCAGGCTCATCTGAATAAATCTCTGCATCCTGAAGCTGACTAGATGCAAGAAATAGAACAATAGCGGCACAATTGGATAAATTTAAGCTTCTTACCTTATTTGTTGTTGGAATTCGGTAACAGCTATCTAGGTTTTCCTTTAAGATATCATAGGCAATCCCCGTAGACTCCGCACCCAAAATTAGATAAATATTCTCCTGAGATTTCGTAAAATCAATACCTGCTGGGCTTTGATGGCCATATCTTGTAAAGAAATAGTACTTTCCAGGATTATTCTTCTTGAAATCTTCGTAATCCTCATAAACCTCATATTCTAAAAACTCAAAGTAATCTAGACTACTTCTTTTTAAATGCTTCTCATCTAAGGAGAATCCTAAAGGCTTAATCAAATGGAGCTTTGCATGAAATCCAACACAGCTTCGCATAATATTTCCTGTATTCTGGGGAATTTCAGGATGATATAAAACAACATTCAACTTCATATTATTTTTTCCTTTACTATAGTATTTTATCCCATCTGTTAAGAAGATTTCGTCATATATTCTGTGATATGCTATAGTTTTCCTATTCCACCTGTTCTCCAGTTAGAGTATACGCATCCGCATCTAAGATTTTCACTCGAATTCTTTCACCAAGCTTCAACTCCTGTTTTGCCGCTACATAAATACAGCCATCAATTTCGTCAGGAGCAAATGCATCTGACCTTGCAACATAGAGATATGAAGCTTCATCATACCCTATAATAAAAGCATCCTGTACTATCGTGCCAATTTTCTTTTTCTTTAAGGCGAAGGCAATTTCTGCCTGAGCTGCCATAAGTCGCTCATACCGGCTTTGTTTTACATCCTCCGGGATACAATTAGGATAGTTACATGCATAGGTATTTTCCTCTAGGGAAAAGGTGAAGGCTCCCATATGATCAAACTCTATCTCCTTAATAAAATCAATCATATGATCTACATCCTCTTCCTCCTCATAGGGAAAACCCACCATTAAAGTCGTGCGTAAGGTGGCAGAGGGAATCTCTCTTTTTATCTTATTTAATAAAGTAACAATCATTTCCTTATTGCTTCTTCTAAGCATAGCCTTTAAAACCTTATCCTCGCTATGCTGAATCGGAATATCAAAATATTTCATCATCTTTGGTGAAGTCTTGATAAATTCAATGAGCTCATCTGTTACAATTTCCGGGTAAAGATATAATAAACGAATCTTAAAATCTCCCTCAATTTTAACCAAAGCTCGTAACAAATCTACTAACGCAAGACGATGGTATAAATCATATCCATACTTGGTCGTATCCTGAGATATCAAATTTATCTCATAGACCCCTGAAGCCACTTCCATTTTTACTTCTTCAACGATATCCTCTATCGGTCTACTTTTCAATTTTCCTCGAATCAAGGGGATTGCACAAAATGCACAACGATTCATACAACCATCCGATATTTTAACATATCTCATATAATTAGGTGTAGAATAGATTCGGTTTAAAGGACTAAACTGATTTTGGTAATTGAAATTAGAAGACATCACCTGATTAATGATACTTCCAATCTCAGGATATTCATCAATCCTTATAAACCGGTCTACCTCAGGAATTAATTTTACAATCTCTTCCTTATATCTTTGAGATAAGCACCCACAAACAATCAGCTTGGCCTGATTTTTTCTTTTATATTCAACCATTTCAAAAATGACAGAAATGGCTTCTTCCTTAGCCGCCTCAATGAAGGCACAGGTATTTATAATAATAAGCTCTGCAGTCTCTGGACTCTCTACTAAGGTAACATTATCTTGTAAAGCTCCTAAAATCATTTCACTATCCACTTGGTTCTTGGCACAGCCAAGGCTTTGCATATACAACTTCATATGAAACTCCTATACTCTACTAGCAAAATATATTAAACAAAGCGTTGCAAGTAAACTAAACATAAACGCAAATATACTACTCCAGGAGGTTTTTTTATGACGCAACAATCCTAAAACAGCGACGGCACTTCCAGGGATAAATAAGAAATAAAGCATTTTGTCCATAAAGGCTTTAGCTCCTAGTTCTAATTCTGAAAGGATTCTACTTCCAAAATCATAGCACAAAAGGGTAGCCATAGAAGAAACAGCAACGGCTAACGCAAACATACCCAAGCTTCCATAAAACCGATAAAATCGGTCAATGGCCTTGGCATATTTCAATTCTCTTTGTTTCAAATGCTCATAGTCCTTCTGTTGATTTTCCACCAAAATAGATTCATTATTTTGGTAGTATTTTAAACGACAAAGCCCATTATACTTTGACTTAGCATTGAACCGAATACCAAACACAAATAAGGCAATTATAAACGCCAAGGCAGCCCCTGAAATACATATGATATTAACTATATTGGAAAAATCCAAGCTAACCAGCGCTTCCTGAAGGATTTCCCCAGAATTCTTCTCCTGTATAAAATGAAAGAGGAGAACCACAGGATAGTATAAGACGGTTAGGATTGTAAGAACCAACAGCCAAACTGTAAAATACTTATGATTTCTTAAGGATTTATTTAGTTTGCTTAAATTATATTCCTCACGCTTTATAGGCGTGTATTCTCTTGCCGTTCTATCTAACTCGATATCGTTATCCAAAGTATACTGCTCCCCTACATAGGTATCACAATACGGGAACATTGGATCATATCCAGAATCTCTTTCCTTAAGTATAATTTCGCCTTTTTTAAATAAATCCACAAACTCTAGATAACTATCAAATAATTTTTCATAAAAATCTATTTTATGAAGAATATCCTTAAATTTTTCTTTTTTCTTATTGATCTTTTTGCGATATTTCTTCAAATTATACCGCAACAGCTTAGCATCTGTACTTTTAAATTTATAAAATTTTAAGTGCTCCAATAGGTCTAAACAAAATTTAGGCTGAATGATTTTTTCTATCGTTTCTAAAGGGAGCTCCTCAATAAGAAGCTTAAGTCCAGCAAATACTGGTGTACCTCGATGCTTCAACTCTAGGATATCCTTCAAATAAAATTTATGTCCTAGATGCAGTAAAAACTCACGATTTTTAAATAGACGCAAAGTCCTTTTAAAAGGATCCTTTTCCTCTAAAAGGATAGGCTTTATATACTGTTCGAGGCTATCAATCTCATCATATTGAAAATAATTAAAAATAAAATCCACCGCAAATTCTTCACTGAAATTATTCTCTAGGGTAATTAAATTCATTCTTAATTTTTCGTCTTCAATCGTTGATAAAATTGTTTTAGAAAAGCCCTTTTCCCGTATAAAGGCCTCCATCGCTTCATTCGTCTTCAAATCCTTATAGACAGAATCAAAGGAGGAATACCTTCTAGCACCAATCATTAGAATGTGCTCTTCTGTGATGGTATAGATGATAAATGTGAGGGCATTCTGTAGATATCTCGTTTCATATAAAATTTGGAGGACTTGTTTTTTAAATGCTTTAAATTTTTTTACAAACTTCAAAAAAGCCTTCTGCTGGATTGCCTCTAAAGCCAAGTCCAGATTTCCAGCAAAATCTATACCCAAGCTATTTAAATCCGTATATTCCTTTTCATTAAATCCATATGGCTTCATTTTCTCTCTCCTAACATAAAACCAAAAGCTTACCTATTTTCCCATCAGCTCTTTGCTATCTAAAATAATGGTGGTTGGACCAACGTTGGTAAAGGTAATCTGCATATCTGCCCCAAACACACCAGTCTGAACCCTAAGACCATAGCTTCTTAGTTCCTCAACAAATTTTATAAACATGGTATTTGCCTCTAGATAGGACATAGCCTCCGTAAATCCTGGTCGATTACCTTTTCTAGCATCTGCGTAGAGCGTAAACTGAGATATGGCAAGGATGGAACCCCCAATATCCCCTATGCTTTTATTAAGCTTTCCAAAATCATCCTCAAATATTCTTAAACCTACAATCTTTTTAGCTAAAACCCTTAATTCAGCCTCTGTATCTGTATGAGCAAAGCCAACCAGTAGCATATACCCTTTATCTATTTGCCCCGTAATCTCTTGTCCTACCTTACAGCTAGCATTCAGCGCTCTTTGAACAATCACTCTCATAGATTATCTCTTTCTATATTGTGAATATAACTGATTTTTTTCATATTCACAATCATTTTTTCCAACTGAATTAAATCTGGAGTTAATACCTTAAGCTTAACTACCGTCTCCAAATTTGAATTATTATTTGCGTTAATCGATAGGATGGATAGACAATTTGCTGAAACGACATTCATTATTTCTACTAATAGGTTATTATTAGTAACTGCCGTAATCTTTATGCTTACAGGATATTTCCGATTGGGATTCGTCGCCCATTCTAGAGAAATCAAGCGTTCCTTCGCAAAGGAGCTTGCATTTTTACAGCTACGATGATGTACCACTATTCCATACCCCTTAGTAACATAACCCATAATCGGGTCTCCTGGAATCGGATTACAACAACTCCCCAGCTTCAGCTGTGGGTTCTTTAAGCCTTCTACTACCACACCTGTTTCTGAGTTGGTTGTAAGAATTCTTTGAGAACGTTCAATTTGTTTAGCCAAGCTCTCTTCATGGTTTCTTCCTTCCCCTGTATATTTCTTGACTACTGTTTTGGCAGATAGAGCCCCCTTGCCAACCTCACAATATAAATCCTCAAGAGAGTTGATATTATTTTTAGAAAAATTGGTAACGACAAAATCCTCTGTCAAATCTGGGGTTAACCGATTACTTCTAAACTCTTCTTCTACCAAAGACTTTCCATTGGCTACAAGAACATCCCGATTCTGCTTATTTAAAAAGCTTTTAATCTTATGCTTTGCATGGGAAGTCTTGGCGATTTTAAGCCAGTTTTCGGATGGTCCAAAGGAATTCTTATTTGTCTTTATGGAAATAATATCCCCATTTTGAAGCTCATATTCCAGTGGCACAATCCGATTGTTTACCATAGCTCCTACCGTTTTATTTCCGATATTAGTATGAATTTTATACGCAAAATCTAGAGGTGTAGCTCCCTTTGGTAAAGCGATGACCTCTCCTGTAGGTGTATATACATAGACGTTGGTTGTCAAAATTTCTTCTTTGATGGTATCAACAAAATCCTTTGCCTCTGCACTTTTATCTTCTTCAGAGTATTGTAATAATTCTGCATACCATTTTAATTTTGAAGCAATTTCAAATTGCTCCTTTTCCTTAGAGTACTCCACATTTTCCTTATAAGCCCAATGCGCAGCAACACCCAATTCTGCAACTCGGTCCATCTCCTCCGTACGAATTTGAACCTCAAATATCAAGCCATCATTACTGATGACTGTTGTATGCAAGGATTGATACATATTAGGCTTTGGTACCGCTATGTAATCCTTAAAGCGTTTTGGCACTGGCGTATAATGCGCATGGATAATTCCCAAAACCTGATAGCATTCTCCAACCGTATTTACAATGATACGAATAGCTAATATATCATAAATATCTTCAAAGGCTTTGGATTGATTAATCATCTTCTTATAAATACTATAGGTATTTTTAATTCTTCCCTTTATTTCAAAATGAGGTATTTTTTCTGGTTCTAGATACTCCCGTATTTCAGCAATCGTATGATCAATACTATTAAACCGCACAGCAGTATCATTTTTAATTTGGGATATAATTTTTGCATACCAAACAGGCTCAACATATTTTAATGCAGTATCCTCTAGCTCTGCTTTAATCTTGAACATACCTAGCTTATGCGCAAGCGGAGCATAAATTTCTAGCGTTTCTTTCGCTATTCGCTCCTGTTTTTCTGCAGATAAAGCACCTAAGGTTCTAATGTTATGCAGGCGGTCAGCAAGCTTTACAATGATTACTCGAATATCCTTAGCCATCGCCAATAGCATATGCTGATGATTCTCTGCCTGTTTTTCTTCTAAGGAGGCAAATTTCAACTGTGTCAGCTTAGTAACTCCATCTACAATAGATGCGATATCCTCACCAAACACTTTAGCTACATCCTCTTTGGTTTCCTTCGTATCCTCCACTGTATCATGTAAAAGTCCTGCACAAAGTGTCGCTGGACCAGCATGCAGCTCAGCCAAAATAATAGCAACACATAAAGGATGGACGATATAGGCCTCTCCACTTTTTCTAAACTGTCCCTCATGTAGTGTAGCGGCAACATCATACGCTTTTCGAATTAACTCCTGATCCTTAGTGGTATGAATATATTGACTTGTAACGGCATATAAATCCTCATATCCTACGCTCATCTAAAATCAACTCCTAAAACCAAATCCTACCTAACTATTCTCCAGAATACTCCATCAAGGATAAAACGTCATATCCCTTAAGTAGCTCTCTTCCCTTTAAATCCACAAGTTCTATTAAGCAAGCAACACCAACAACCTGAGCCCCTAAACGCTCACAAAGTTTAATCGTGGCCTTGACCGTTCCTCCAGTTGCCAAAAGGTCGTCAATGATAACAACTCTATCTCCCTTATGAAGGGCATCCTCATGAATACTTAGCGTATTTGACCCATACTCTAAATCGTACTCCTCATCTAGGGTTTTTCTAGGAAGCTTTCCTGGCTTACGAATTGGGGCAAAGCCAACACCTAAATTTGTGGCAACAGGACAACCAAAAATGAAGCCTCTAGCTTCAGGCCCAACAATCATAGTTGCATTTTTTCCTCTTGCAAATTCTGTAATTTGATCTACAGAATATTTATATGCTTTTCCATCTCCCATCAAAGGAGTAATATCTCTAAAAACAATCCCTTTTTTTGGATAGTCTAAAATACTTGCAACATAATCCTTTAAATTCATAAATAAAAACCTCCAGCACATATATTTAATTATAACATATATTTATCTAAAAAAGGTTGATGAAATGAAAAAAAAACTGACAAATATTGAAGTAATTTTGGTTGTAGGTACAATAATTAAGCTTTTAGGGCTCATCTATAAAATATTATTGACAAGAATTTTAACGATTGAGGGCATGCGAATTATGTCTCTTATCTTTCCAACCTTGAGTCTAGTTTTATGTCTATCCTCCCTGTCTATTTCAACAGTTGTAAATCAAAATGTTGCTGCCAAGCTCAATAATTCTAAAACCATCCTAAAATCCGCCTTTAATATCACCTTTGTATCCTCCTCTGTTATCTCTATTTTACTCTTATTATCCTTTCCCATCTATAAAATTATATATCAGACCAGTTTCATCTATTATCCGCTTTTAATCTGTATCCCCCTAGTCTATCTATCCAATACCTCAGGCCTATTAAAGGGATACTTGGAAGCCAATAATAACTTTAAAACTACCTATTATTCAAATTTTTTTGAACAAATTGCCAAATTTGTTTTGACCTTTTCTATGCTGTTCATTTTTGCAAATCAAAGTATGGAATTTAAAATTTTTATGTGTTTTTTTGCATTGATGCTTTCTGAGGTGGTTTCTTTTACTTATCTAGTTATCAAGGTGAAGCGGAAAAGAAAAATTAATTTTATGGAGGTGAAAACCAATGGATATGAAAAAAGTATTTTAAAACAAGCACTTCCTCTAACTTTAGACCAGCTGGTAATGACAATCACTGGCTATTTTGAGCCACTAATTTTTTACTATGCCATTGGTCTACAGGGGTATGATTTATACGAGGCAACCCTATATTATACAAAGGTCTGTTCCTATGCAATTCCTCTTTTAGTTTTTGCCCATTTTGGGGTTTTAAGCATTGCTAAATTTACCTTTCCTAAAATCACCAAAAACCGAAACAATCCCAAAGCCTTATCGGCAATTTTATCTAAAGCTTTTTTCATTTGTATCATTATAGCGGCCTTCAACTTCATCATCTGTTCATTCTATGCAGCAGAAACACTCAACTTGATGTATGGCGACTCCTCCTCTGCAGAAATTGCAACTAAGCTAGCTATTTTTTATATTTTTTCTTATTTTAATCCTATCTTTGTGATCATTCTTCAAGCCTATAAGGAGGAGAAAAAGCTACTCATTTCCTCCATCGTCTGTTCCATTCTGATTCTAACCTTAATCTTTATTTTGACCTACTTCTATAGCTTTACTGGCTTTTTAATTAGTATTATTGTAGGGAATATTACAAAATTCTTATTTTTATTTTTCTTTGCAAATCATTGTGTCAGATTTAAGATGGAATGGAAAAAGCTCCTACCTTTAGGAGCCGTGCTTATTCTTTATTATCTACTTAATTTCTATTATCGAAGTGTTACGACCTTGGCTTTATCAACTCTAGCTTGTGGCCTTCTAGTTCTTCTTCTTTATTTCCGTTTCTTTGGAAATAAAAAAGTGTATTTTCATGGAGAGAGGCATAAATGATTTTTTTGAAATTTAGGTTTCTACCACTTAAGCTTTCCTTGAATTCTTTCTCTTCCCAATTTAATAGTTCTAAGCTTTCCTTTACAACCTGTCCACTGATGATTACAGGAAGCTTGACCTCATTAAATCTCTCTCTTCTAAAAATGGAGAGAGTTCCGTTTGTCTCCAGGATGGCCAGCTTGATTTCATCTATATCCATAATGTGCTCTAATCGCATTTGGGAGATAAGGTCGTCAATGGTATAGTGCTCCTTCTTAAGATTTTTAATTAAAAGCTTACCATCTAAGACAATGGTTCTAGGAGACCCATCAATCAGGTTTCTAAAAAAAGATTTTTTAAGTAAAAGAATACTTAAAAGCTTCTGTAAAACGACTAATAATAAGACACAAAAATAGCTAGGGAGGATAAACTCATCGTTGTCAATTCCTAGAGAAGCAATATCAGCTATTATCAGCAAAACAACCAAATCAAAAATAGAGAGCTGACCTACCTCTCTTTTCCCTAAGACTCTTAAGGATAATATCAAACAAAAATAGACTGCAATTATTTTTAAAAATAAAAATCCATAATTCATACTTTTCACCTTTTCATATTTTGCGCATAAATACTAAAATATATTCATATATAATACTGGTGAAGCGTATGAAACAAAAAATTAAAAGTGGTATAAAAATTTATGTATTCTTAGTCGTATATGTCGTACTAGCAGCTGTTCTATATTCAACCTACATAGTAAAAACCAATCAGGATTTTAATTTGATTGCCAAGTTAGTTGTTGGTGGACTAGCCTATTTACTAGTAGGGTTCGCTTTTGGAAATGCCATCCATAAAAAGGGATTAATTGTAGGGCTACTTGTGGGAGTTATACATTTCTTCCTTCTGAAGCTCATTTTCTTTTTAAGTAAGGGCCAATTTAATTTTGAAATTCTTCCTTTTCTAATTCAAATCACTCTTGCAGGAGTTGGTGGATTACTTGGAGTAAACCTAAAGAAAATATTTTAAACCATCTAATTTTATGATACAATAGCTATAGGTGATAAAATATGAAGCCCTTAGCTTTTCGAATCAGACCCAAAACCTTTGATGATATTGTAGGACAGGACCATTTAGTTGGTCCTAAAGGTGTTATACGAAAAATGATAGAATCTAACCAATTGTTTTCTATTATTCTATATGGACCAGCAGGCTGTGGAAAAACATCCATCGCAGAAATCATTGCTAGCTACTACTCCTTGAATTCCTACAGCTTTAACGCCTCCTGTGACAACAAGGCAAAGCTAAAGGAAATCGCAGAGGCGGCAAAGCTCTATGAAAACATCATTTTAATCATAGATGAAATCCATAGAATGAAAAAGGATGTTCAGGATTTTCTTCTTCCGTTTGTAGAATCTGGTACATTGACGATTGTAGGTCTTACCACAGAAAACCCTTATCGAGCTATCAATCCAGCGATTCGTTCCCGAACACATATTTACCGACTCAATGAAATTACAAAGGAGGATATCCTTAAGCTTCTTAAGAAAACAATAGAGGAAGAAAAAATGAAGCCTATCTCTGAGGATATTCTAGAGTACATAGCCATTGTGTCCTCCTGTGAGGTACGTTCTAGCTTGAATATGCTAGAAATAGCCAATATGCTGGATGAAGAGGAAATAACCTTAGAAAACGTAAAGGCATTAATCGGTAAGAAAAGCTTCGCAATTGACGAAGAGGGAGAATCCTATTATGACATTGCTTCTGCTATGATAAAGTCTATCCGGGGAAGTGATCCAGATGCTGCAGTCCATTATCTTGCTAGATTATTAAAATCTGAGGATATCGAGTTTATTGCTAGAAGATTGATGATATTAGCCTATGAGGATGTTGGTTTAGGAAATCCAAATGTAGGGCCTAGAGTTTATGCGGCATGTCATACGGCACTAGAGGTTGGTCTTCCTGAGGCTAGAATTCCTCTAAGCTATGCAGCCATAGATTTAGCTACCTCTCCTAAAAGCAATTCAGCCTATCTAGCGATAGATAAAGCCCTAGCAGAGCTAGAGACTTTGACATCTATGCAAATCCCACCCCACATTCTGAATAAGGAACTAAAAAGTGGTAAGGTTACATACCAGTATCCTCATGATTTTCCAAATGGCTATGTAGAACAACAATATCTACCCGATGCATTAAAGGAAAGCATTTATTATGAGCCTAAGGATACTGGCTCCTATGAAAGAGGAATTAAGGAATACTTTAATAAATTAAAAAAATAGTCAGCGATGACTATTTTATATTTATCTTTTCAAAATCTGCAACGGAAACATACGGCGTTTGCCCATGATACAAGATGCCATCCTTACGGATAATGACATCTCCCTTCTTCTGCAAACGACAAGCCATATCTGAACCAAAGAGCTTAATAGAGGTAGAAACATCTGTCATGTTAAACGCAACAATATCACTTTTGTTCAACTCCAGCTTTGATAATGCATTTTTATTTCTAGCAACAATTACAATAGTGATTCCAACCTTTATAGAAAAACGGATGGCATAAACGATTTTTTGGAGTAAAGAAGGAGAAATTGTGGTCAAATCCATCAATAAAAAATGAAATTGAGGATAAATCGGATCTATATCTAGATTCGATTTTTTTATTTGAAGATTTGCTTCCTGTATGGTATCACAATTAAAATATTTTAAAACCTCACTTCTTCTTTCATATTCACTGAAGGCTTCATCTAACGCAATCCCAGCAGACTTCTCGTTATTCACATATAAAAACCCGTCCTTATTGAGGGCAGAAAATTCATTGTCAAAATCATAAAAATAAATATCACTATAGGTAATATTTTTAATTAAAATACTCAGAATAAATCCTCGAATGAAGGTTTTAAGTCCACTGCTTTTATCTCCAATTAATACTAGCATTTTGCCTGTAGATATGTCTAAGGATATTTTACTTCCACTCACATCTAAAGCCAGAGGAATCGTTGGACTAGTCCCTTCCTCAATTAAAATATTTTTCAAGGTAAATAGCTTTCTAAATTGATTAGGATAATCCAAATAATATTCATTTTCATTTTTTAATAGAAAGCATTGGCGATTAAAATATCCCATAATAGCCTTTAAATCCTCTTCATTTTTATGAGCAAATTTTAAAGTTATTCTGGATGAGGAATAGGAGGTCTGATAAGAGTCTACCATACAATACATTTTTTGGTCTCTAACGAAACGTTTCAATCCCTCAAATCTTTCCTTATTAATTTCATTTTGTAATGTAAAATTAGCTTTGGAATCCATATCCTCTAGATTGTTGATAGAAATGCGCCGATGGACTGTTTTTTTAGAGGGGGTTGGGTAGTGAATTCCTTTAAAGTACTGACTCGTTAGATGGATAACCTTTTTTGGAATTTGAGTGATTTTTCCACCTTTAAACAAACTAAATATTTTAATGTTTGCAAAATAACTGATTCCAATGAGCACAAAGGCAATTCCCAACAAAATACTTCCTATCTTACTGACCAAAAGACAGGAAATTTGGAGTAAAAGGGCTCCAATCATACCCCCTCCACAGCTATAGCTGATATTATAGGATTTTAAATAATGCTTATAGAGCTCTAATGTCTTGCCGAGAACATTGGTATTTGTCATCCCTAAAGCATCATATACTCCCAAATGCGCAAACATCAATAAAGCCATGATAATAAAGATGGTCCCAATAAAGGAGATATGGTGAAAATCGATTTTCTTTTTGAATAATAAATAAACTACAGAATAAACCATAGCAAAGGCTAAAAGTATCGTAGAAAAATCTCCAAAAATAAAACTCAAAAAAAGAGCCAGCGTTTTTCCAGCAACCCCTACTCTTCCTATCAGCAATATGCAAAATATACAAATTCCTATATCTACTGCAACATATAAATAATCCTTTTTTTCTCGGATTATATGATTCTTCACCTTAGGCATATCATCAGCTCCAGTATTAGTAAATATAACACCCACCAAGTAAAAAAAATGGAGAAAAAAAAGGCTACTTTGTAACCTTTTTAGAATTTTCAATATCTGTAGATATCAACACAGGAATAATGATGGGACTTCGCTTCGTTTTTTTATAAATATAATGGGAAAGCTCCGTCTTCAAAGCATTTTTATATTCACTCCAATTGATAAACTTATTCACTAAGAATTTAATAGAAACCTTTTTAAAAACTTCAATGATTTCCTTCATCAGCTCTTCATCGTCATTCATATAGGCAAAGCCCTTTGAAACAATTTCTGGTCCTGCAACAACTGCCTTCGTTCTTGGGTTAATATTTGCACATATCATCAGTAATCCATCCTGAGCAAGGAGCTCACGGTCACGCATCACGACATCGCCAACATCCTTAAAGGCTTTTCCATCAATCATAACCTCACCAACAGGAACATCACCTGTGATACCACAATATTTTCCATCCTGGAAATCTGCAATATCTCCATTATCTAGAATGAGCACATTCTCATCGGTATACCCAACACAATTTGCTACAACTCGTAATGCATATTGATGACGATACTCTCCAATTACTGGAATAATGTATTTTGGTAAAAGAATATTGATCATCTGCTTAATTTCTTCTCGGTTTGCGGAAGCAAAAGGTAAAAGATTTGAATTAAATTCCTTCACATTGGTCGTAACTCTGTAAATGATGTCCATTGTCCGAGCTGCCATTTTTTCAGTGCCTAGATAAGGGGTCGTCACTACCGCAATGGTATCCGTAGGCTCTAAATGAATGAGACGGTCAATTTGCTTGGCCATTCTTTGTAGCATAAAGTAAGGCTCATGCCGTTCTCCTGTTACCAACACAACTAAATTCTTATCATTATTTTGATTTTTCTCATCTAAATATCTTAGGTTTGCTAAATTTTCATTAGGGATATTTAGATATCCAAGCTGCATCGCCTGATTGACAAGACGCTGCGTTTTTCTACCTATAATAGCAATCTTCTTATTCTGTTCTAAGGCAATATCGATAATTTGCTGGATTCTTAAAATATCTGAAGAGAATAAAGTGAAAATAATTCGATTTTTCGCTTGAACCATCAAATTCTTAATTCGAAGCTTAAATTCTAATATCGTACCTCTAGATTGTTCATTGTTAGCCCCTAAGCTATCTGTAAGAAGAGCAAGAACTCCTTCCTTTGCAAAAAAGGAAAGCTCCCGATACATATGAGCATAATCTATCTTAGAATTTTGATCAAAATTATAATTTCCTGTATAAATGATATAGCCATCCTGTGATTTTATGGCAATTCCTAAACAATCTGGAATATTATGCGCAACGTCAAAGAATCGAACCTCTACATCCTGCATTTTCAATACAGTTCTAGCTCCAACTGTTACAAATTTATTTGTTTCAATTGGAAAATTTTCTTCCTTTAGCCGATCAAGTAAGACAGCCATAGTAAATTTAGAGGCATAAACTGGAACTAAAAATTCCTTTAAGATATGATATACCCCACCAATATGATCATCATGTCCATGCGTTAAAAAAATACCAGCAATTCTTTCCTTATTTTCAACCAGGAAAGAAATATCATTAATAATAATATCTACACCATATAATTCCGCCGTTGGATACTTTAGTCCTGCATCTAAAATAAATAATTTTTTATTGATTTCCACCACATATAGGTTTTTACCATCCTCTTGAAGCCCTCCAAGGGAAAATATCTGTATTGACGCCATAAAATCTTAGAATAGCAAAAAGGCTATTCATCCTCCTAACCACTTAAAAAATCGAATACTTCGTTATTATAATAATACTATATTTATAAATATTTTTCAATATTTTTTTTCAGAATATTTGCTGCAGAAATATGGGCAAACTTTGAAGGAATGGCAGCTACAATCTCATAACGTAACCCCATATCATTGATCTTTTCAATATCAAAGCCATAGGGCGAAGAGGCTACATCAATAATTCTCTTTCCCTTAAATATGGAATAATCCCAGTCTAAAACCTTTGGAATAGTATTGATGATAATATCAAATTCTTTAAAATCTGCCAATGGATATCCTTTTAGCCGTATAAACTTCTCTTCTGCTTCATTGCTGGGAAATACAGAAAAGCAGCAGTCGTTTTCCTTCAACAGCTCCGCTAGAGTATATCCAATATTGCCATAACCTAAAATGATAATTTTTTGATCTGACACTGCAGCATCTGCAGCATTTAAATAATGAATGATTCCCATCGATGTCAATTTTGCATTCGGAATCACAAAATCTGGATCCTTTAAAAGCTCTACTAGCTTTATCTGTCTTTCCTTACATAATTCCTTCAATTTATTATTAGCATTTCCAACAATAATGACTTTAACCGCATTTTCCTTTAAAATATCTAATAAATTCAGCTTAGATTGTTTGATGTTGTAATATGAATCTATCCCACCGAAGGGTAGCAGCAACACATCCACATCCAAAAAATCACAAAGCTCTGTAGAAATTTTCGCATGAAGCATTTTGGCTAAAGCCTCGTAACGAATATCTCCTTTTATAATACCTAACATTTTCTCACCAATTTATTCTATGTCAGGCAAAAATAAAAGGTGCCAAAGCACCAGTTATTTAAAATTTTACTACTTCAACCTCTACTTTGGTTCCCTTAGCTGCCACAAATGCATGATTTGGTAGGTCTTCTCCATACATGCCCTTCTCAGCTGCATTCCAGTTCTTGTCTGCAACCACCTTGAACTCTACATTTTCACCGGCTGGTAGCATCTTAGATGCAGTATACTTACCACATTCTATACAATAGGTAAGCTTTACACCCTTGTCCGCATTCCATTCTCCTAATGCAGTTACGCTTCCAACAATGTATAAATCCAAATCTACTGGAGCCTTTACTAAAAATTCTACTTTTGTATTTGCCATATATATCATTTCCTTTCTAATACTTACAATGTAATTTTATATAAATTTTTTTAAGATATCAAGGTAAAAACGTTTCCTATACAAATATTTCCATAATAATACATAATATTCAAAAAAAAAGAAAAAATATAGCTGTAACCAGTAAAAATGTGATATGATTAAGTATGGTGATAAATATGAACTTTCCAACAGTCAAAAGGGAACAAAAAAAGGTAATCAACAAATCCAACCTAGGTATGGATTTGGAGGAGGCAATCAATCAGAGCAACACTTATTATTTAAACAATAATATTGCAGTCATCCATAAAAAGCCTACTCCAGTACAGATTGTCAAGGTGGACTATCCATCTCGTAACAAAGCCGTAATTAAAGAGGCCTATTATAAAACCCCCTCCACAACGGACTATAATGGAATCTACAAGGGAAAATATATTGATTTTGATGCGAAAGAAAATCATAATAAGACTGCCTTCCCTTTAGCAAATGTATCTGCTCATCAGGTAGAGCATTTAAAAAAGGTTCAGGAGCATGGTGGAATTGCCTTTCTTCTTGTTGCCTGGAATAAGTACAATGAATACTACCTATTACCCTTTGACGTTTTAAATGAATATTGGGAAGCCTCCTTAAAGGATGGAAGAAAATCCATTCCTTATGACGCTTTTAAGGAAAGAGCCTATCCTGTAAAGGAAGGCTATTTACCTAGAATAAATTATTTAAGGGTTATCGATGAAAAATATCTTAAATAAATTTCTTCTCTCTATCACAATACTTACCCTCATCATCACAGTTATTGGAAGTATTACTGGCATAATTATTTTTAAAAAAGCAAGTGATACTTCTATTTTTATTCGCGAAAATAGTAAACCGATTTACATCTATGATGCACAAAATAATCTAGTATCCTCAGATAGTCTTTATTACGAGTACTGTTCCATTCAGGAAATCAGTCCTAATATCATTCATGCGGTCATAGCAATAGAGGACAATGACTTCTATAAGCATCAGGGTATTTCTGTAAAAAGAATTATAAGCTCCCTGTATCAAAATTTAAAAAATAACAACATAATTTCTGGAGCATCTACAATTACTCAGCAGTATGTTAAAAACACTTATTTAAGCAATGAGAAAACCTTGAGTAGAAAAGCAAATGAAATTGCCTTAGCTTTGGAATTAGAAAAGAAATATACAAAAGATCAAATTATGGAGGCTTATTTAAATACTATTCTCTTTGGAGGTAATATCTATGGAATCAAAATGGCCTCTAAGTATTACTTTAATAAGAATCCTAAGGATATCTCTATCAATGAAGCTGCCATATTAGCAGGAATGATTCAACTTCCTAATTATTATAATCCCTTACGGAATCCCGAACAGACGACAACTCGCAAGAATTTAGTCCTTAGACGGATGATGGAGGAAAACTACATTAAGGAAGATGAATACAATAGTTTGACGCAAATCCCTGCTCAAGATATTGTTGATAAAGGCTTTACAAATACAAAAATAACCTATCTAACCCCCTATACCGACTATCTATTAGCAAATCTGCCTGAAAGCAATGACCAAATTCTTTCTATTAAAACTCATTTAGACACAAATATTCAAAAGGATTTATATGCCATAATGAATAATGAATATAAGCTTTTTAATGATGAGGATTTAAACTGTGCAATCGTCGTTTTAGACAATATGAGCTATGGAATTAAAGCGATTGCCGGAAATCGTTCCTTTCATCAGCGAGTTCTAAATTATGCAAGTGACGTTCTTTTGCAGCCAGGCTCCACTATTAAGCCACTTTTAGATTATGCACCAGCTTTTGAATATTTAAATTATAATCCAGCTACCATTATAGTAGATGAACCCTATACATATAAAAATGGAATGTCCATCAAGAATTATGACAATGGCTATTTAGGTCCTATCACCATCCGCAAAGCATTGAGCGATTCGAGAAATATACCTGCAGTCAAGCTTTTTAACGAGGTTGGCTATGAAAAAGCCTTTGATTTTGTCAGACAACTAGGCATTGAAAAAAAAGACCAAATTTATGAAGCAGACGCTATTGGAGGAGCAACCCAAGGCTATACCCTTTTAAGTCTTGCCAATGCGTATCAGTCCTTTGCTAGCTTAGGCTACTATAAGAAAGCCTCTGCCATCAAGGAAATCAACTATGAATTATCTACCTTTAAAAATGATACTGCTCCTAAGCTAGTAATGAAGCCAACAACAGCATTTTTAATCAACTCTATTCTTCATGACGTGTTTAAAGGGAGTACCTTTGACCAGCAGGAAACTTTTATGATGGCTAAAACAGGACAGACCAATTATGATAAAAAAACAATTGAAAAATATCATTTGCCTTCCAACGCAACCAAAGACTCCCTTTTAATTGCTTACACAAAGGACCTTACTATCGCAGTATGGGTAGGATATGAACGTATCATCGATGGAAAATATTTAGACTACTATAAAAAAAATATACCAAGAACCATAATGAAAATTTTATTGGATCGATATGCTTTAAAAAATCAATATTATGAGCTTATCGAAGGAATCACCAAAAGCTATATTACCATCTATGAGGATAAGGCTTATCTGGCAAAAGATAATGGTTACTATGAATATTTTCAGGAAGGAAATCAACCACTCACCTATCCAAATTATGATATTAGAGCATAAAAAAGGCCTTCAGGATTCTACTCCTGAAGGCTTTCTTGTTTGGATATGTTACTTCGATATTTTAAGATAAAATAAACTAACGCTCCTGCTCCTAATGCAAGCATTAAAACGATTCTCACTGCATATCCTCCAATCTGCATACCAATGTGAGGATAATACCGATAAAATATGGCACCTGTTTGAAATAGGAAGCCAGTAAAAATCTGATTTATTCCATTAAATATAAATATTAAGACAGGAAGAATCAAGGATAAAACAAAGGTTTTAATCATGTTTAATCCAAAGGATGCTATTGCCGTAAACGCGATAAAATATAAAACTATATCCAAAAAGAAAAAGACAAAGGATAACACAATATAATGAATGACACTTATTCCATTGACATCCGTTCCATTTTGAAAGATTAAATAGGTATAATCATTTGAATAATTAAAGGAGATAGCTAATATCACTAGGAAATCTAATAAAAATACGGCACCTGTAATAGCCATAAAACAAAGCATTTTATTTCTCCATATTTTTATAGGCTTAACATTTCTGGTATAAACATATTTATCCGTTTTATAGCTATAATCCTCATTGAAAATCTTTAAAGATATAAATATCAAAAATAACGCAATTACCATTGTGGAATATGTTGTTGTCAATGCAATAAAGTTACTTTGATTCGCTTCATAAATGGACATTTCATTATAGGCCCTAAAATCCTCATAGGCTATCGAATGGTCTAATAAGTATTCATAAAATGCCAATACCTCGGCTGCTCTATCCTTATCCTTAGCTGTAGTCGCTAATTCATAGTTATTTTTCCAGGTTTGAACTATTTCCTGAAGCTGGGCTTGGTTTTCATAGGATTGGATGGTATTGCCACGGAGAGTATATTGCTGATTGATTACAAATAATGCAGCAATCATAACTAAAGCTATGAGTAATATTATCCAAGATATTATAATACTTTTAGAAGAAAATAATCTTTTAAATTCACTTTTCATACAATAAAAGAAATATTTAATATTTCCATTTCCTTTCTGATATTAAAAAGAGTAAGTAGGAACTGATCATCCGCTGTCAACACATAATCTTCTCCTGACATACTAAATTCAATATGATTTTCTAACAAAAATTCATTAAACTGTGAATTTCTACACTTAATTCTAATATCATAGGTTTCCTGATCGTCTATTTCTTCTAGTTTTCCATCCTTTAACTCAAGGATAATTTTCCTCTTTAGCTTATTCATAAAATATGCATCATGAGTGGCAATCAGTATGGTTCCACCTTTTTTTCTTTTCTCTTCAATTTCTTCCAATAAAATTTCAATACTTTTACTATCTATCGCAACCGTTGGTTCATCTAATAGCAGAATATCACAGGGAGTTAAAAAGGAATATATTAAATTCAGCTTCTCCTTCATTCCTAACGAAAGCTGAGAAAATTTTTTATTTAAATTTTCTGTCATCTCAAGTTTTTGAGCCAAATCGGGAATTGCTTCTATTAAATCCTTTTGGTCTTTAAGTAAATACTTAAGCTGATCTAATGCTGGTAAATAAGGATATCCTGTAGCCTCTTCTATTAAACCAGATATTTGGCCATCACAATATATTTTTCCTTCATCCATATGAATAAGGTTTAATAATATCTTAAAAAGGGTGGATTTGCCACAACCATTTTTTCCAACGATACAATAGACATTTCCTCTATCAAAATGGTAGGTTAATTGATTTAACACTTTATTATTTTTGAAAGATTTACTTAAGTCTTTAATTACTAAACTATATTCTTTCATATGCCATAAAACCTTTCTCGTCTAATTCTAAACGAAGCGTATACCCTAAATCGATATCTGTAAATTGCTTAATGTATAAGGTATCTCCTTCCACGTAGTACAAGTCACTATTCGTTGTTTGGAAAAAAGCCAATAAGCTTTCTTTATCTTTTATATCAAAATAATTATCCTCTAGTTCTGAATATAAGGAGTAATCATTAAAATACCCATTAGTCGCGTGTACACCAGAGAAAATACTTTTCTTTGTAAAAAAAGTAAAATTACGATCATAGTGTTCACCAGAATAATTTTCAACCGTTAAAAAATCACTTTCAATTGAAAAAACAAAATAATACCCATCCTTTAAAAATAAATATTTTTCATTATCAACTTGCTTAAAAAGATATTCACTACTTTTAAGGTCTGAAAGTAAATTGTCCTTATTCTTTATCTTATAAAGAGAATCCGATTCAATCACATTAAATTCCCCAAAATTCACATTTTCATTATCAAAAGTTTTAATCATAATCGTAGAATTTTTTTGATTGATAAAAGTGAAAATTATAATAGCGATTAAAGGAATCAATAATAAAGAACATAATATAATTATTTTCTTTTTCAACTTTATTCACCTCAGTTTTGACTTGGAATATCTACCCCAACCAAGTAATTTTGTCCATATTCTAATGGCCAAAAATCATATGCATCATCTATAAATTTATCGGCACTTTTAGGAGTTGCAATACCTTCAACCCAGCCACTACAACAAACAATAAAATGCTCTGTCCCATCTGCAGTTTCATCATGCTGCCACCATAATGCTCCTACAGTTTTTGTATATTGAAATTTGACTTCTATATATCCAATGGCTACCATGTCATGCTCATTCACACCAAACAGCTGAACCTTACCAGCTTTAGTAAAATCATAAACTCCTTGAAAAAATTTATCCTTATTTAACCAAGTCGTATGTTCTACTCCTAATTTGGATAGTTGGTCTGAAAAAATGCTTTGACAATAATACGCCTTTGTTCCTTGCCCATTTACAAACCACCCTTTTTCAATGGCATAATCTACACACTCACAAAACATTTCATTATTTCCAGGATAATTTGGTAAATTCCCTGCATAAAAATTTAAGGCAATTGTAGAAGCTACTTCGGCACAAGTACCCTCAAAATTAGGATCTGAAGTATAAATTCCATTTAATATTTCTTGACTTAAATTCAAAGTTGGAACAAAATCAATATAATAGCTCTTTTCTACATAATCTCTATATTTATTATTTAAGTACTCTTTAACTTGTTTTTGAGTATACTTGATTTCCAATGCACTTTTCGCTACATAGTCAGAAGATTTAGCACTACCACTTAACCCTAGAGCTAAAAGTCCTAAAAACACTACTCCCATTAATCGTAAACTTTTTTTCATTTTCTTCACCTTATTCTCTCCAGTTTGTGTGTCCCGTTTTTCTTGACATTTTTTCAAATAAGGGTAATATGATGCTATAAGGCTAGTGTTCCCAATTTACTTCGAACAGTAGCACTCTACACTAAATCTGGAGGTTAATTTATGAAGCGAATTATATTGACCGGCGGCGGTACTGCCGGACATGTCACTCCGAATATAGCCCTGATTCCAAAGCTTAGAGAATTAGGCTATGATATTCAATACATAGGTTCTTACAATGGAATTGAAAAGGAACTGATCGAACCTTTTGGAATTCCATATCATGGAATTTCTTCTGGAAAGCTGCGCCGTTATTTCAGTCTGCAGAATTTCACAGATCCATTCCGTGTGATCAAAGGCTTTGGTGAAGCCCGTAAGTTAATCAAAAGCTTAAAGCCTGATGTTATTTTTTCTAAAGGCGGATTTGTTTCGGTTCCAGTTGTTCTTGCCGGAAAGCGATGCAAAGTTCCGGTCATTATTCATGAGTCTGATATGACACCTGGCCTGGCAAATAAACTGGCAATTCCATCTGCTGTCAAAGTCTGCTGTAACTTCCCGGAGACGTTAGATGCTCTTCCGGAAGGAAAAGCTGTTCTTACCGGTTCTCCGATTCGTCAGGAACTTCTTACTGGTGATAAGGATGCCGCCAGAAAGATGTGTGGCTTTACAGATGAAAAACCTGTCATTCTCATAATCGGCGGAAGTCTTGGTGCTGTAGCTGTCAACGAGGCGGTGCGTGCTGCCCTTCCTGAACTGCTGAAACAGTTCCAGATCATCCATCTCTGCGGAAAAGGAAAGGTTGATGATTCTCTGAAAGAAATCAAAGGCTACTGTCAGTTTGAATATATCAAAAACGAACTGCGTGATCTCTTTGCTCTTGCAGATGTTGTTATCTCACGTGCCGGTGCGAATGCAATCTGTGAACTGCTTGCTCTTAGAAAACCGAATCTTCTGATTCCACTTTCTGCCCGTGCAAGTCGTGGCGATCAGATTCTTAACGCACACTCTTTCGAACGTCAGGGATTCAGTCTTGTAATCGAGGAAGAACAGCTTACGAATGCAACGCTTTTGGATGCAGTTCATAACCTGTACGAAAACCGTGAGCAGTTCATAAATGCAATGCACAATTCTGGGCAACAGGATCCGATTGCTACTATTATCGGCCTCATTGAGGAAGCTGCCACAAAATAATGTAGTTCATCTACTGGCAACACTCTTCATAAAACTACAGTATTCAAAAAGATACCGGGAAACTATCGGCACCACTGTTCCTTATACACTTTTTCTTTGTACATTGAACAGTAAACATTTGGTTTTGCTCTTAGTCTTCCCGGTTCATTTCTTCGTACTCCGTTCCGTACTTTTTCTTAATCCATTTCTTTGCTCTGTGCAGAAGACTATGAAGCACTTCAAGTCGAATGCCCATTAATTCTGCTGCTTTTGCCTGAGGCATCTCCATGTAATATACAAGGACAATAGCATCGTACCATCTTTCATTCTTTTCCATCAAATTGGTGAAAATCTTTCCATGAAGCTCTAGCCTTTGTTTCTGAAGCTCATCTTCCAGAAACTGTTCCTCTGCACTGTTTACCTGTGCTTCATTTTTCTCGGTATCCTCTTCACTGTCCCAATTCTCATCAATCTCGAAAATCTCCCGGCTATGCTTTTTCCTGTAATTTAATGCCGCATTTTTTGCCGTTGTAAACAGCCATGAAGAAATATTTTTCTTCTTCATGCTGTCATATCCCATATACAGTTTCAGAAAAGTGTCTTGAGTAATATCTTCCGCTGCACTATAACTGCCTGAATAAGTGTATGCCGCTTTTAGAATGAGATTTTTATATTGTTCATAAATCTCATTGAATTCGCGATTTTCCGTTAACATATCTTCTCCAGTACTATTTTAATTTTTCAAGTATCTCTTTCTTATCTTCTTCTGTAAGTTCTCCCATATGCCATCCGAGACCTACATTGTCATTCTTATATCTTGGGATTAAGTGCATATGGAAATGGAATACCGTCTGTCCAGCTGCCTCTTCGTTGTTCTGAACGATATTATAACCATCACATCCAAGTACATCGGTCATCTTTGTAATCATCTTTTTCGCCAGACAGATTGCTTTTGAAGCTGTTGCCTCATCAATATCATACAGATTGCGGTAATGATTCTTCGGAAGGATCAGCGCATGTCCTTTTGATGCCGGTCCAAGATCCAGAATTACTCTGAACTCCTCATCCTCATATAATGTTGCTGATGGAATCTCTCCATTTGCTATTTTACAGAAAATACAATTATCATCTCTCATGATCTTTCCTCTTTCCATTTTATTTTATCTGTAGTATAGACCATTTTTCAGAAAAAGAGAATACATTTTTCAGACAACAGGTCGAAAAAGGTCGAAAATAGTCGAATGATTTTTATTGAATGCTGTTTTCGGTGGTGCTACACTCTTACCGAACTCAAGAAAATCTAACTATTAGGAGTAAGTATTATGTTAACAAATATCGATCTTGAAAAAATGAACCACCTGATGGAAACAAACAAAGATGCAAAAGAGATTATCACACAGCTTCTGAAGAACCATGATGCTGCTGTTGCTACAATTGCGCATGAGATCCGCAATCCTATGACTGTTCTTTATTCTTCCAGACTGCCGGAATCTTTCAAAGATTACGCAGCAAGAATTTCTGTAACAACAAGTTCCATCCAGTACGAAAACGACGATGTTATGCGTCCGGTATGGGGCGATGACTACAGCATCTGCTGCTGTGTA
>UQGR01000024.1 GCA_900540705.1 uncultured Mollicutes bacterium | reverse complement strand
ATCCCCATCGTCTGTTCAATCATCTTTTGCGTAATTTGTTGATCCTTTTCTCGCTTCAAATAGCGCAAAATATAGCCATTGCTACCTGTAACCTCTTTTAAAAGACTCATCGTTTTTAAGTTGCAAACTCCCCTAGAAATTAGGTTGTTCACATTCTTGATTTCTAAGCCGATATCTGACATACTCTAACACCTCTTTTAACGAAAATACGGTATTAATTATAAAGCCTTTTTTGTTTGATGTCAATCGTTTTTTAGATTGAAAGCACTTACTTTATAGAAATAAAAAAGCTAGAATTTTTCTAGCTTATTTTCTATGGATTCAATCGTTCTAACGCAGCTTTTGCAGATTCATTTCCCTGCATGGCTGCCTTTTGATACCAATACATTGCCTGATCCATATCCTTAGATACACCATCTGCAGCCTCATAGCAGCAGCCTAAATTATACTGAGCTCTAGCTACGTTTTGAGAGGCTGCCCTTTGATACCAGATTATGGCTTGTTCCATATTAACTGGTGTGCCAATTCCAATGTCATAGCAATACCCTAAATCCGCAGCAGCATCAGAATCCCCCTGTTCAGCCGCTAGGGAAAAATAGTGGAAGGCCTTATCTTCATTTTTCTTGACACCTAAGCCGTCTCTATAGCTAAATCCTAAATTATACCCAGCTTCAGGAATCGAATGCTCTACTGCTTTTTTCCACCAAAAAACGGCCTTCCTCATATTTTTTCTAACTCCTGTCCCTGAATCGTAACAACAGCCTAGATTATACATAGCTTTGGCATGTCCTAGCTTTGCAGCTTTTTTATACCAAAAGCTAGCCATCTTAAAATTCTCAATTGTATCATAACAACAGCCTAAATTAAACATTCCCTTTAGATGATTATGCTCTGCTGCCCGTTTATACCAATAAAATGACTTTGCTTCATCCTTTGGAACACCAAGTCCATTCTCATAGCAGTATCCCAAATCAAATTCTGCCTCCGGATAGTTTTGTTCTGCAGCCTTACGGTACCAATAGACAGCCTTTTGATAATCCTGCTTGACATAATCTCCATAAAAGTGGAATTCTCCTATAAAATATTGAGCCTCATCGTCCAAGGCTTTGGCAGCCTTTTTATACAACTGGTAAGCTCGTTCATAGCTCTGTTCAACGCCATTGCCATGATCATAGCAGTGAGCAAGACAAAAGATAGCATCGATGTTTTCCTGTGCTGCAGCCTTAGTATACCATTCTACAGCAGCCTTAAAGCTCTGTTCTACCCCATCGCCATATTCGTAGCATAGTCCAAGATTAAACTGACCATCATCATTTCCCTGCTCAGCAGATTTTTGATACCAACCTGCTGCCAAATTAAAATCCTGCTTGACCCCAGTTCCCTCTGCATAACAATATCCTAAAAAACATTGGGCATCAGAGTTTCCCTGCTCAGCTGCAAGTCTAAACCAAGAAACGGCCTTCCGATACTTTTTCTTTTCCAAATAATAATGTCTTCCTAGCGTATAGGCAGCATCTCTATCTTCCCTTGCAGAAAGCTTTAGCTCTTTGATAGATTTTTTGTTCATTGGTCTTCCTCCTTAGCATCATATTCATCTAAAAAGGATATATATCGATTATGATGCTTATAGCCTATAATCTTATCCATATTCACATTAAAGGTAGACTTAAAAATATTTTTTTCCACCAAAGGATTATACTTTGTAAGCTCCCTAATTAGCTTTTTGGTGTCTGCTCGCTTAGACCCTGTCAAATCCTTGGCATGATCAATATTCTCTGTAAACTTGCAGGCACAATTGATAAAGGATAATTCATTATAATTTACCCAGCGGATGATATCTCGCTCTCTAATAAAATACATCGGCCGTATCAGCTCCATCCCCTCATAGTTTTTAGAATGTAGCTTAGGAAGCATAGTCTGAAAGGAACCACTATTTAGCATATTCATCAAAGTAGTTTCAATTACGTCATCATAATGATGTCCTAAGGCTATTTTATTACAGCCCAAATCCTTAGCCAACTTATAAAGTGCACCTCTTCTCATCTTTGCACATAGATAGCAAGGATTTTTAATCTGAGCATTAGCTATTTCAAAGATATCTGTATTTATGATTTCAGCATCAATTTTTAGTAATGCCAAATTATCCTGAATCTTTTTTAAATTTCTTTCATTATACCCTGGATTCATTACTAAATATTTGACTTCAAACTCAAAATCAGAATGACGCTTTAGCTCCTGAAAGAGCTTAGCAAGCAATACCGAATCCTTCCCACCAGAAATGCACACGCATACTCGGTCACCAAGTTTCAGCAACTCAAACTCCTTTAAGGCCTTGATAAAGGGGGCCCACAAATGAGCCCGGTAGGTTTTTATAATCGTTCTTTCAATTTCCTGATAACGTTCCATAGGGCTCCTCCAATAAATGATCTAATAAAGTAGTGAGAGTTTCTAAGGCAGCATCAAGCATCATATGAGGCTTTCCCTGCTCCTCTAAATACGGAATATGAACAAAGGCACAAGGAATCTCTAGCCTATTCTTCTCTATAAAAGATAATACCTGATAATAGACATCATTGCAGACATAGGTTCCTGCATGATAGGAAAGCTTCAAGGTATCTCCTAAACAATCTTTTATTTGTTCTAAAGGAATAGTCGTCTTTAATGCAGAAGCTCCATCCTTCTCTATTTCCTGAAGTTCTAATACAGTTCCTTTATTATCTTTTATCGCTGAAGACCGCATATTTAACGCAAAATATTCCAAGGTTAAACAGCTTCTACCTCCAGCCTGCCCAAGTAAAAGGATGAGGTCTGGCTGTATTCTCTTTATTTCTTCAATTACTGCTTCTCCTGCCTCTTGATAAACTACATCTAAGGTCAGCTTATAGAGCGGATGGTTTTTATAAGGATTAGAAATTCTGCTTAAAAGCTCATAGGAAGCATTTAAGGATTGGCCACCAAAAGGCTTAAAGCAGGTCATAAGTAGTTTCATAAAATCACCTGCTTCATTCTACCATAAATTACAAGAAATGTAAAAGAGCTTGAAAAGAAAAAAGGAGCTTTAAGCTCCAAATCCTATAAAAAGCATCTTTGGGTAATACTCAATAACAGCTCCCAGAAGTTCTTCCTTTCAATGGTCTCATAGCTGACTAGCATGCCCTCCGCTATTTTTTGTTCCTTCAAATAAACCAAGACCTTTCCATTGCATGCATTATCCTGAATCTCATATTCATACTTAATATCATAGGTAAAGGAGTCACTCTTCTTTGTCAAATGATAGATATCTTCCTTGACTACAACATTGATTCTATTCTTAAATAAGATATGGTCTACTGAATCCACTACCTTATCCTTCTCTACTACCTTTTCTAACTTATAATTTGCATAGCCATATCGCAGCAATTCTAAGGATTCCGCATTTCTCGTGGTTGGTTTGTCATATCCGAAGACAACCGTAATAAGACCCATATTCTCCTGCTTCATATGAAGTGTAATACAATATTTAGAAAAGGAGGTATAGCCTGTTTTTAGTCCGTCTAAATACTTGACACGACCAATCATCTTATTGGTATTCACTAACCAAAATGGTTTAGAGGTATCCTTGCGGATATAATCCTCCTTCAAATTGGTATAGTTTAAGACATCAGGATGGTGGTCAATTAATGTATCTGATATCACTGCTAGGTCATAGGCTGAGGTATAGTGATTTTTACTAGAGAGTCCTGTACAATCCGAAAAATGGGTGTTCTTAAGTCCTAGCTCATCTACCTTGGCATTCATCTTCTTCACAAACTCTTCTTCTGAGCCCGCCAAATGCATCGCCATAGCGATGGCAGCATCATTGGCTGAGGCAATACAGATGCATTTTAAAAGCTCATCTACACTAATCTGATCTCCTATGGATAAAAACGCCTTAGAGCCCTCAACCTTAGTAGGCTCCTCTCCTATGGTAAGCATTGTTTCCTTTGTAATCTGCTTGGTATCTAAAGCCTCATAAATCAATAAAAGAGTCATAATCTTAGTCATAGAAGCTGGTGGTAGTCTTCTGTCCTTTTCCTTTTGAAATAGGATGGTATTACTGCTAGTTTCAAAAAGAATAGCCGCTGTACTTCCAGAGCACAGATTAGGTGCTTCCTCTACTACAGGCTCTGTTTCCTGTTCTTCTGTGGCAGATACGCCAACACCAAATAGTCCTAAACCACCTAAGAAAAATAATACGAACATTAATATTTTCATGGATAATCACCTAATATACTATATGTAAGGCGTTCATAAATAGAACAAGGGACAAGAGAAACCCTTGCCCCTAACTTAATTCTGCAATTTTATTTTTTTCTTTATTTTTGTTTTATGCTTAGAAAGTCCATAGAAAAATTGTTCTAGCTCTTTAGGAGATGAAAATCCATCCTTCTTACAGATGAAAATTTCTGTATTAGAAAGCATAAATAAAATTCTATCTTCATATTCTACTATTCTCCTTAAAACATCATAGGAGGATTCAAACTTAGTGGCTTTAGAGCCGATTTTAATGGTTAAATGAAAGCTTTCTTCCTTGAAAATAAATTGATTTTCCATTCCATTCTCCAGAATGTCTGCATTCTTCTTTTTGACATTTTTAGGTATTCTTAAAATGGAAATAAAGTTCATCAGAAAGAAGATAAGTCCAAAGGTGATAAACATAAATCCAAGGACTAAGGTATCTGTCCCATTGCCATTTAAAGATACGATTGTAACAATTAAAATACCCGCAATCGCCAAAAAGGACGCAAAAATAAAACGGGAATAAAAATTTCTTTTAGAGACCTTCACCAAAGAGTCCAAGGCCTCTTCCGCAGATAGTTTGGTTGTGTTTGTTATGACCATAATATAGTTCTCCTTCCTGATTTATTTAAAATAAAAAAGCTTAAAATCCAAAAATCTTAAGCTCTTCTTTTGGACTGGTGCTCACTGCCAGAATCGAACTAGCCTTTTATCCTTACCATGGATACGTTCTACCGATGAACTAAGCAAGCAAAATGGCAGCAGTTATAGGGATCGAACCTATGAATGACGGGGTCAGAGTCCGTTGCCTTACCGCTTGGCTAAACTGCTATTTTAAGTCCATAAAGAATTGTATCACAAAGAAAAAAATTTGTAAAGAAGAAAATTCAAAAGATTTCCAGCAGGGAAGGGATTCTAACCTAAAATAAAAAGCAACTGCCTTTTTAGCAATTGCCCAATTCATTCGAAGCCTACGCTCTAGAAACATAGGAGCCATCAATTGTTGAAACAATGACCTCTGTCCCATTTTCCATAAACGCAGGAACGGTAACCTCTAAGCCTGTTTCTAGGGTAGCTCTTTTTCTATCGGTAGAGGCTCCCTTTACAGCAGGGGTAGTATCTGTAATCTTTAAAGTTACCTTATCTGGAAGCGAAACACCTAAAATTTCCCCCTCATAGAAGGTTATGCTTACAGTAGAGCCTTCCAGCATAAAATTCTTTTCCCAGGAAAGTCTCTCCTCAGGAATTTCCAGCTGCTCATAGCTTTCCATATCCATAAACGCAAAGGCTTCTCCTGTATTATAGATATACTGCATCTCCTTACGCTCTATGTAACAGCGCTTAAAGGCAGAATCGCTTCCCTTTAATGCTGTTTCAGTAACAGTTCCTGTTCTTAAATCCTTCATCTTAACCCGAACATAGGCAACCTTATTTTGAAGCACATGCATAAATTCTAAAATTTGCATCAGCTTGCCGTCATACTCAATGACCATACCATTTTTTAAATCATTTGTTGAAACCATATTCCTCTCACCTCTTAGTCAAACAAAAAGGAGGACTTAGCCTCCTAAAATGTTTACTTTTCTATCTTACTTAATGCAGTAGATGGATTCCTTACCAGCAAATACAGAAGTACCAGCGAATTCACCACGACCATTTAGATCATCCTCAATACGCATCAACTGATTGTATTTTGCAATTCTGTCCGTACGGCTTGCAGAACCAGTCTTGATTTGACCAGCGTTTAAACCTACTACGATATCTGCAATGGTTGTATCCTCTGTTTCACCAGATCTATGGCTTACAACTGCAGTATAGCCAGCACGCTTAGCCATCTCAATTGCATCAAAGGTTTCAGTTAAGGTACCAATCTGGTTAACCTTGATTAGAATTGCATTCGCAACACCCATCTGGATACCCTTAGCTAAACGCTTAGTGTTCGTTACGAATAAATCGTCACCAACCAATTGAATCTTGCTGCCAAGCTTTTCTGTTAAATATTTCCAGCCATCCCAGTCATCCTCTGCTAGACCATCTTCAATCGTAATGATAGGGAACTTCTCTGTTAGAGGAACATAGTACTTATCTACCATATCCTTAGAGTTGAATACACCCTTATCTGCCTTTAAGGTATACATACCAGTCTTTGCATCATAGAACTCAGAAGCAGCAACATCGATACCTAAGCAAATATCCTTACCAGGTACATAGCCAGCAGCCTTGATTGCCTCTACAACACGCTCAAAAGCCTCTGTATTAGAGCCAAGCTTAGGGGCATAACCACCCTCGTCACCAACGCTAGTTACATAGCCATTGTTCTTTAAAATCTTCTTTAAAGCATGGAAAACCTCTGCACCCATACGTACAGCTTCCTTTAAGGAAGGAGCACCAACAGGTAAAATCATGATTTCCTGGAAATCAATACAGAAATCTGCATGAGCACCACCATTTAAAATATTCATCATAGGTAATGGTAACTGCTTTGCATTTGAACCACCAAAGTAGTTATATAAAGGCATTCCATAATAGTCAGCAGCTGCACGAGCACAAGCCATAGAAACACCTAAGGTAGCATTTGCTCCTAAATGGCCCTTATTATCTGTACCATCTAAAGCAATCATCTTATTGTCAATGACAATCTGATTTCTAACATCGTATCCGATTAATGCAGGAGCAATAATCTCATTGACATTTGCGACAGCCTTAGTTGTACCCTTTCCTAGATAACGTGATTTATCTCCATCACGTAATTCTAATGCTTCATGCTCACCAGTAGATGCTCCTGAAGGTACTAAAGCACGACCAAAAGCTCCACTTTCTGTAACTACTTCTACCTCAACGGTTGGATTACCACGTGAGTCTAAAACTTCTCTAGCATAAATGCTTTGAATAAATGGCATAAAAATTTACATCTCCTTAATATTAAATATAATTTAGTTTTTTTTACCAATACGTATTATACTATATTTTGTTAACTTTTTCCTAGTATCTTAAACTCATTTTTTAAGAAAACGTTTTACAAGTTTTATTTTTACCCAATTTAGAAATATTATTACTCCTTAGGCAATTCTTTTGATTCTCCAATCTGAGTATATAAAATTTTTAAACGCTTATGGACAGGCCAAGTGATTAAAAGAATCCCAATAGCTAAAATTGCATTAAAAGGTATGACAGCATAGAACAGATAATAAAACATAAAGTTCTCCTCTGTAATGGCCTCTATAGCACCACCACTAATTAGGCGAAAGGCATCACTAGAAGCTCCAATAATTGCATTCATCCCTCCAGGAATCACAGCCTTATAGAATGGAATGTTAATGACTGCATTTGTAAAGACACCCATAAGCACCCACAACAGAAAGGCTGAAAGAAATGCCCATAGCTCCTTATGCTTAAACTTGGTATAATTGTAAAATACACCTGCTGCTACTGCAACTGGCAGACCAATCAGCAAATCCGCTGTTTCACCTACACACATCGTTCCTGTCATCGGAAGCTTCACGATAAACCGAATCAATACGCAGATTGCACCATCCACTGGGCCTAGCATAAAGGCACAGATTACAATGGGTATCATCGAAAAATTCAGTTCTAGAAACGATGGGAATATAGGAAGCTTAATCTTTGGGACAACCGTATAGAAAATTACGGATAAGGCCGCAAAGACTCCGATAAAGCAAATACGCTTTACGTTAAAAAAGTTTTTTTTCATTTTTAATCCTTCTTTCTTATAAAAAATATCCCCATATTTCTACGGGGATACGAAAAAGCAAAATTAAAAACCTTACTCTTCATCACTTCTCTCATCCAGACTCTACTGTCGGTATAGGAATTTCACCTATTCATGCAAATGCTCGTGGACTATAACCACCGGTATGGAATTTCACCAAACCCCGAAGTAATATGAAATTTATAATAACTAAGTTTCCTTAGGTATTACTTAACAATTAATGACTTAGAAGTCATCTCAGCTGGAACCTCTACTCCTAGAAGCTCTAATAGCGTAGGTGCAATGTCAGATAGGATTCCATTTCTAAGCTTGATATTCTTATCCGTTACCACAACAGGAACGACATTTGTCGTATGAGCGGTAAACGCCTTCCCTTCTTCATCTAGTAGCTTTTCAGCATTCCCATGGTCTGCGGTAATTAAGGCAACACCACCAACCTCTTCTAGG
The DNA here is from genome assembly GCA_900540705.1 of uncultured Mollicutes bacterium. Classification (GTDB taxonomy): domain Bacteria; phylum Bacillota_I; class Bacilli_A; order Acholeplasmatales; family Anaeroplasmataceae; genus Pelethenecus. The sequence goes on along the minus strand of UQGR01000024.1, from coordinate 22,908 downwards.
GCAGCTACACATCTTCCTACACAGGTATCTACAGCCTCTACTGCAGCTATGGCAGCTGGTATGACACCAGTATGACCAACCATATCACAGTTTGCAAAGTTTAAAATGATGCAGTCATACTTTTGACTGTGAATTGCCTCACATACCTTATCACATACCTCAAAGGCACTCATTTCAGGCTGTAAATCATAGGTGGCAACCTTAGGAGAATTTACTAAAATACGATCCGCACCAGCAATCTCACGGTCAGCACCTCCATCAAAGAAGAAGGTTACATGGGCGTATTTTTCTGTTTCTGCAATACGAAGCTGCTTCAAGCCAGCCTTGGAAACTACATCTCCAAAAAGATTATCTAGCTTTTGTAACCCAAAGGCCAAAGGACCCTTTACAGAATCCGCATATTTCATCATAGATACAAAGAATACATCCTTAGGGGCATGTTCTAGGTTCATACGATAGGTCTTTTCTGAATTATAAACAATTCCCTCCGGATTAGAGATACAGGTTGCAATCTGAATGGCTCTATCTGGTCTAAAGTTGGCAAATACGACAGAATCGCCACTTTCTACCATTCCCTCCTTTGAACAAACAAAAGGCTTCATAAATTCATCGGTAATCTCTTCCTTGTAGGATGCCTCTATCCCTACAAGAGGGTCAGCATAGAAAGGTCCTGTCCCTTGTGTGATTGCATCAAAGGCTACCTGAATACGGTCATAGTTTTTATCTCTATCCATACCATAATATCTACCACCAACCGTAGAAACTATAACCTTTCCTTCTTCCATAATCTTCTTCAAATAGATACTAGCACTCTTAGGAGCAACATCTCTTCCGTCTAAAAAGGCATGATAATATACATGTTCTACCCCTAAGCTATGAGCTAGCTTGGCAATTGCTATGATATGAGAGGTATGAGAATGCACACCTCCATCACTACATAATCCAAAAATATGGAATTTCTTATGGTTCTTTTTTGCCCGAGTAATTGCCTCTACAATTGCCTCATTTTCATTAAACTCACCCGTTTTAATCGCATTATTGATTCTGGAAAGTGATTGCCAAACAATTCTTCCTGCACCAATATTCATATGCCCAACCTCTGAATTACCCATTTGACCTTCTGGTAGACCTACTGCCTCACCGCTTGCATCTAGGGTCTTTGTATCATAGGCTTTAAAAATGGCATCTAGATTTGGCTTCTTCGCTTTTTCTACTGCATTTCCTGCTGAAGCAGCTGCCAATCCATATCCATCCATTATAATCAACATTACAGGTTTTTTCTTCATAACTTTTCATACTCCTTAAATTTCCAATAGCTATTATATACTAAATTCAAAAAAACTTCCATTTATTTTTTTATTTTACCCTATATTATTTTGCGGAAGACTTACGAACTGCCTTATCCCAGCCTGCAAGAAGCTCTCTTCTTCTATCCTTTGACATCTGAGGATGAAAAACCTGTTCTCCCTTATTACAAGCCTTAATCTCTTCTATATTGGCAAATATCTTCTGTTCGAGGGCAGCCAAATAAAAGGCTCCTAAGGCTGTGACCTCCTTATTATCTGGACGTACAATAGTGGCATCCGTAATATCAGATTGAAATTCCATTAAAAATCCGTTTTCGACAGCACCACCATCTACCTGAATCGACTGAACCTTAAGACTAATATCCTTTTCCATAGCCTCAATTACATCGTTCACCTCAAAGGCAATACCCTCTAAAGCTGCTCTTACGATATGAGCTCTGTTTGTTCCTCTGGTGATACCTGTCAAAATCCCCTCTGCTTCAAAATTCCAGTAAGGAGCTCCAAGACCAACAAAGGCAGGTACAAGATAGACTCCATTCGTATGGGCAACACTCCTTGCTAGCTCCTCTGATTCCGAAGCCTTAGTAATGAGCTTCAGCTCATCTCTTAGCCACTGGATTACAGCACCACCTACAAACACACTACCCTCTAAAGCATAGGAGGGCTTTGTTTTAGTTTGACAGCTTAGAGTAGTAATGAGCCCATTTGTGGAGGATAATGCCTCATCTAAGGAATTCATTAGTAGAAAACAGCCCGTTCCATAGGTGACCTTTAAATCACCTTTTTCAAAACAGCATTGTCCAAACAAAGAGGCCTGCTGATCTCCTGCAACGCCACAGATTGGAACCTCAAAGCCTAATACATCCTTATCTGTATAGCCAAAGGTTGAACTAGATGGACATACCTCTGGCAAGAGCTTAGGTGGGATCCGAAACAACGAACAAAGCTGCTCGTCCCAGCATAACTCATGTATATTATAAAGCATCGTACGAGAGGCATTCGTATAATCCGTTTTATAAATCCTTCCCCCTGAAAGCTGCCACATCAAATAGGTGTCTATCGTCCCTACCAAAAGATTATCCTCCTCTAATAGCTCAGATGCCCGTTTGACATTTTTTAAAAGCCATTCTATTTTGCTGGCTGAAAAATAAGAATCCAGACGTAGTCCCGTCTTCCTGCGAATTACACTTTCATATCCTAATCTCTTTAGCTCAAGACAGCGCTCCATCGTTCTTCGACATTGCCATACTAAAGCATTGTAAATAGGCTCCCCTGTTCTCTTATCCCACATCACAACCGTTTCTCTTTGATTGGCAATCGCCAAGCTTAAAATCTCAGAATGCTTTACTCTAGCCTTCGTCAAAGCGGTTGAAATCACACTTCTTACACTAGAAAGGATATCAATTGGATCATGCTCCACATAGCCTGGCTGTGGATAAATCTGGCGGAACTCCTCCTGAGATGAAGCAATCACTTCTCCAGCTTGATTGAAAATAATTGCTCTTGTAGAGGTCGTTCCCTGATCAATAACTATTATATATTTCATTTTTAACACCACACGTTTCTTTTCTTTCATTATATCACTACCGCATAAGAAAAGAAAGACCTCTTTTATAAAGAGGCTTTACAGATAAAGAATTTTTAAATTTTAATGTAAAGAAATCCGAACCTCAATACTTCCAGTTCCAGCACCTAGTAAAGTCCTAAGCTCGGCTTCTGTATATCCTGTAATCCTGCCAATTCGCGTAAAGGACCAGGAATTATTTCCATAATATAGACAAAGACTTGTCCCTTGATATAAAATTACATCTCCAGGCACTGTATCTATTGGTGTATTGTTTTGAGGCAAGGTATATCCAATATTTCCCACCTTTTCAAAGTCTCCATAATCTGTAGCAGTATAGGTGATATCCCCCTTTTTTAATAGCTCTACTAAGGCTGTAACAGAGGAGTTTTGTGTAAGCTCCACTTTCAATTGCTTCCCTTGTATATATAAATTCATCTGTTTCTGTTCCTCCTCAAGATTCAACTGTTCTAACCACGTAAGAATCGTTTGTTCACTTGCAGTGGAGCTGAAACGCATTCCCTCCTGCCAGTTACCGCTACCCGCCTTAGCTGCAAGATTTTTAGCACTATTTCCAAGCGGAGAGGAAGCAGAGGTTCCAAAAGGGATGATGGTTTTACCAGTAAAATCATTATTTTTAACAAAATCATCTAATACCCAGCTAGCCTCTCCCCACCAAATTGGATAGCCGATAAAGATATATTCTAAAGCGTCAAAATTATCTATGGCTGTTGAAGTAAGCGCCACATACCGATTTGGATCATTATGCTCTAAAGAAACTCGGCTACTAGGACTGCTATAATTTAGATCCGCAGAGCTATATGGCTCTACAGGCTGTAATTCAAAGGTAGAAATTTGTAGATGCTCAGCAATGATATTGCTTACTCTTTTGGTGTTATTGGTTGCCGAAAAATAGACGACAATCCCTTCTCCTTCTAAGACAACAGGTTCGTCAATTCCACTTGATGAGTCTAACTCATTAGAGCTTGAATTTCCACAAGAGACTAATCCAAGCAGGATTAAAAAGAATAAAAACATTTTTTTCATTTCTGGTCCTCCTTACAATGCCTCATACTGTTCCTCAGACACAGCCTCTAGCCATTCGTTTGAGGTATTTTCTCCTGGTACCTCTACTGCAATGTGACTAAACCAGCTATCCTTAGCTGCCCCATGCCAATGTTTAACACCAACAGGGATGGTGACAACATCTCCAGGAAAAAGCTTTCTAGCTTCCTTTCCCCACTCTTGATACCAACCAATTCCATCGACGCATAAAAGAATTTGGCCACCGCCTTTTGTAGCCTGATGGATGTGCCAATTGTTTCTACATCCTGGTTCAAAGGTTACATTTGCCATAAATACAGTTTCCTTAGGACTCGTAAGAGGGTTTAAATAGGAATTGCCTACAAAGTATTTTGCATAGGCAGTATTTGGTTCTCCTAACCCAAATAGACCACCACTGATTGCATCCTCCTGATAGACCTCCTTTGCCATCCGAAACGCTGCCCACGCATTTGGCCAGCCAGCATAAAAGGCGATGTGAGTTAGAAGCTCTGCCATCTCCTTCTTTGTAACACCATTCGCTTTTGCAAAATTTAAGTGGTGCTCAAAGGAACTGTCTATCAGTCCTTTACTTACCAATACAGTTATGGTAAGCATAGAACGGATTTTAGGAGAAAGTCCTTCTCTATTCCATACCTCTCCAAATAAAACATCATCATTAAGTTCCGCAAACTTAGGGGCAAATTCTCCTAAGCCCAATCTTCCTGCTATCTGTTTAATCTTCATTCGTATTCCCTCCTTCGTCTCTTGTCCTTTCAAATAACAAGTGAATTCCGCCATCATCTAGTGCCTTTAGGGATTTATATATGTATTTATGTCCAACATATTCCCCTAACTCAGCATATCCCTTTTCCTCATGGTTTCCCTCTATATAAGGGGCCATAACGATAGAAAGCTCATCAATTAGGCCTTCCTTATGAAAAGCCCCATTGATTATGGCTCCTCCTGTAAGAACTAAAGTTTGAACAGAAAATAATTTCTTTATTTTCAATAGAGCCTCCTCTAAAGAAGAAACAATCAGATAAGAGATTTTCTTATCCCGTAAGAAGGCTAAATATTCTTTTTTCACAGAAGGAGATACGACGGATACATTTTGCATACGCCTTCCGCCATACTCCATATGCTGAGACTCCCACATAGATTTTCCATTTCGGTCAAAACAAAAATGATAATGCTCTGCAGGTAAAATATGGTCTCCAGCAGGAACTTCTATCCCTTGATATAGGCTTAAATCTACTTTAGCCTTAGCATGATACATCGTATTGGTAACTCTGCCACCAGCCATAGAATCTCCTAGTGTCCATATAGAGGTATCATAATACGTTCCTGATGGTTCACAACCATCTTCTTCCATATAAGCTCCATCTATTTTTCCATCGATGGATACATACATATGACTAACAACTCTACATCTTTCCATCCTATCCTCCAATAAAACTACTTCTTTAAGATATTCTTTATTTTTGCCCATCCACATCAGGACGCCAATTGGCATAGCCCTTTAAAGCCTCTTCTGTCCTAATGTAAATTGGATGATTTTGATTAAGCTTGGCAATTGCCTCCATATCCTCTTTGGATAGCTCAAAGTCAAAGATATTTCCATTATCCTTGATATGCGCTTTACTTCTAGAACCAGGAATCACAATGTATCCCATTTCTATATGCCATCTTAGGATGATCTGGGCAGGTGTCTTATGATATTTTTCCCCTAATTCAATAAAAAGTGTTTCATTGAGTAGACTCTGATTTCCTTTTCCACCTAATGGATACCAGGACTGCAAGACAATACCATACTCTTTTAAGAAGGAGTTTAATTTCTCCTGAGGATAATAGGGGTGAGCCTCCACTTGAATCAAAGAAGGTTTAATTTCAGCATGGTTTAAAATATCTAAAATTTCTGCTTCATTAAAATTAGATATTCCAATCGCCTTTAGCTTCCCCTCCTTATAGCCTCTTTCTAATTGCTTATATCCGGCAAGATAATTTCCAGCAGGCTGATGTAAAATCATCAAATCAATATAATCCGTGTCTAAGCGTTCTAAGGTTTTATCTACTGCCCCCTCTTCTTCATAGAAGGCAGGCCACAGTTTCGTTTCTAAAAATATATCCTCTCTAGGGACTCCTGATTTCTTAATTCCTCTTCCAACTGCTTTCTCGTTCACATAAGCATTTGCCGTATCAATCAACCGATATCCATTTCTCAAAGCGTGAATTACAGAGTTTTCTGCCTCATCTGGTGTAAGCAAAAAGGTTCCTAATCCTAGCATTGGCATTTGCATTCCATTATTTAACCTTACGAATTTCATTTTAATTTTCCTCCTTAGTCCTCAGTAAAATCTTTTCTTTTTCCTGAAATAATTTCATTGTAAAGTTCAATTTTATAATCTAATCTTTTTAAGGTTTCTGCAATATTCTTTTGTTTCTCTAATAATTTATCTCTTTGCTGTTCTAATAAAATTTTTCTATCAATTACGGTTCCCTTTCCTTTCTCAAAAAGACCGATATACTGAATTAAAATCTCGATTTCTACGCCTGCATTTCTCATACATTTGATAAATTCAATCCGTCTACAGGTAACCTCATCATAGCTACGAATCCCTTTTATGGTTCGTGGGACGTTAGTCAGTAATCCAATCTTTTCATAATATCTCAACGTATCTGGGGTTAGACCATATTTTTTAGAAACTTCTGCAATCGTCATAGGTAACACCTCTTTCTTTACAATTCTAAAACTATTATAAATCTTAGAGTTAACTCTAAGTCAAGAGTTTTTTTTAAAATTTTAAACAAGATTTAAAAAGCCTTGAATTACAAATAAAAAAACCAGCCTTTTTAAAAGCTGGTCATATAAATATTTACTTTATAATAATACAATCATACAAATTAATATGCTTCCCTGCAAAATAAGGGCTAAAACATTGTTGAAAACAAAATACCAATGTCTCGTCTTATGACGCAGTACATAAACTCCCAGGAAGCCACCAACTCCACCCATGAGCCAAGGTAGCAACAACAACGTTTTTTCCTTTGTGCGCCACTGACCTCTTTTGGCTTTTTCCTTATCTAGCTTATAAAAGAAGGCTGTAAGTAAAGACATCACCAGCTCACAAACTAGATAGATGGTAATCAGCAAATTCTTGTCAGTCAATGAACTCGAACTCAAAATCAAAGATGCGAACGGTATCCCCATTTTGTACCCCCAGTTTTCTTAAAGCATCATCTAATCCATAGGTTCTAAGCTGTCTTGCAAAGCGTAAGCGCCCATAATCAGAATCAAAATCAGTCATTTCAAATAAACGCTGAAGCTTGTTTCCTGTAACATTGTATACACCATCGGATTGTTTTTCAATGGTAAAGAAGGCTTCCTCTTCAGCAAAGCCATACTCCACTTCCTCCTCTTCCTCATCCTCAAATAAGGAAAACTCCTTTGTTACAGCGAGAGTATCGGCGATTTTATAAAGAAGCTCATCTAAATTCTCTTTTGTATAGGCAGATATTTCTACCACAGGAACATCTACCTTTTTCTTGAATTCCTCCAGATTCTTCTTAGCCTCTAAAACGTCCATCTTATTAGCGACGACAATCATTGGACGCTTAGTAAGATTCATACGATAGCTCTCTAGCTCCTGATTGATGGTCACATAATCCTGATAAGGATCTCTGCCATCTGTCGCAGCCATGTCAATGATATGAACAATGACTCGACAACGTTCTATATGACGTAAGAATTGTAAGCCAAGACCAGCGCCCTCATGAGCACCCTCAATAATTCCTGGAAGATCAGCCATGACAAAGCTGCGTCCATCCTTCACCTCTACCATTCCCAGGTTAGGAACAATGGTAGTAAAATGATAGGCTGCAATCTTCGGTCTTGCCTTAGATACTGCCGCAATCAGCGTCGATTTTCCCACACTAGGGAACCCAACCAATCCGCAATCTGCCAAAATCTTTAGCTCACAGCGAATCTGCTTCTTTTCTCCTGGTTCCCCCTTCTCACAAAAATCAGGGCATTTCAAAACTCCCGTCGCAAACGCCATATTGCCACGGCCTCCACGACCACCCTTACAGACGACAACCTCCTGAAGATGTCTTGTGATATCACCAAGAACTCTTCCCGTCGTATCCTCATAGATGATGGTACCTACAGGCACCTTCACATACGTAGGCTCTGCACAGGCACCTGTCTGTCCTTTATTTCTTCCCTTTTCTCCAGGGTTTCCTTTTAAAACCTTATTATATCTCAAATCTAACAGAGTAGAAAGACCTTCATCTCCAACAAAGATGATAGATCCACCATTACCACCGGTTCCTCCAAAGGGTCCACCGCGCTCTACTTTAAGCTCTCGGCGATAAGCGACAATCCCATCGCCTCCCTTTCCAGCCTCTACCTCCATTTTGACCAAATCTACAAACATTTTACGTTCCTCCTTTTTCAGGAATTTTAAAAAAAAGTACCCAAAGCCTTTTTGGGTACTGTCCGCTTGTTCTTATTCAGCTACTGGATAAACAGAAACTTGCTTTTTATCGCGGCCTTTACGTTCAAATTTAACTAATCCAGTCACCTTTGAATATAACGTATCATCGCCACCACGACCAACATTATTGCCAGGGAAAATCTTTGTACCTCTTTGGCGATATAAGATTGATCCTGCAGTTACATATTCACCATCACTAGCCTTAGCACCTAAACGCTTAGCTTCTGAATCACGGCCGTTCTTTGTAGAACCAACACCTTTTTTAGATGCAAATAATTGCAAATTAAACTTTAGCATATGAAATCCTCCTATTTTTTATATTTTAAATATTTAGGATATTGCTTAGAAATTTCTTCTAATGTATACTCCAAATTCTCAAAAATAGCATTTGACGTACCATCTGTAGTCTTTACCTGTAAGCGAAAGTATCCTTCCTCACAAACTAAATCGATAATGTTGTAACCTAAATTTAATTTCTCGATTAAATTCGCTGTAAAAATACAAGCAGTTGAAATGCTAGCACACACGATATCTGTTCCATAGACGTCAAAATTCGCATGTCCCTTCACCTCAAGAGTTGCTTCATTTTCTTTTCTTATTACATTATAGGTTGTCATAATTAAGCGTTAATAGCTTCAACAACTAACTTAGTATAGGATTGACGATGACCCTTCTTTGTAGCAGAATGCTTCTTTGGACGATACTTGAAGATTACAATCTTCTTGCCTCTGCCCTGCTTCTCACATTTTGCAGTAACAGTTGCTCCCTCAACATATGGAGCACCAATTAAAGGCTTCTTATCACCAGATACAAATAAAACCTTGTCAAACGTATAGGTTTCTCCTTCAGCAACATCAAGCTTTTCAACATAAATTGCCTGTCCAACCTCTACCTGAACCTGTTTTCCACCAGTTTCTACAATTGCATACATGTCGTATTACCTCCTGATTCATATTTAAGACACACTATGAAGGTAGATTTTTCATCCTTTGTGACCTTTTCTACGTGGTGCATGTTACAACATTATAATGATACACAATTTAGTGGCAATAGTCAAGAGGTAATTCACTTTTTTAGCCGGTTTTTTCACCTATTCTACTGATTTTAAGGATTCAACCATCTGGACCTTATTCGTTAAAAATGCGAAGAACAGATTGATGAAAAGACTTGTTCCACAGGTGATGAGAACTGTGAGTCCATAGGATAAAGGATTGATGTGGTAAATGTAGCTTAAAAGAGGATTCTCATTGATGGATAATACAGCAACCAATAGTGGATATCCAAAGCACAAGCCAATCAAGGCTCCAAAGAAGGTCAGGGTTATAATTTCTATGATAAAGGAGGAAGCTACCTCAAACTTAGAAAAGCCTAAAACCTTCAGAGTTGCAATATCCTTGGTTCTTTCCTTAAAGTTCAATAAGGCTAAATTATATAACACCACAACTGCCAGCAGGATTGCAAATATTTTAATGGTCCAGGTCATTACCTTGATAGAAGAAATTACATCATCGGCTCGTACTCGCATTTCCGCAATTGTCAGCGTAGAAAGTACATGGTCGATGGAAGATATAGTGGAAGCTACCTGATCATTTAAACCTTCATCTGTCGTTTTTATCCAGGCGGCGGTAGGTTTAAATTCAATTTCTTCTGTGAAAGCTTTTGATAAAAACACACCCTGACTGATACAAAAATCCTGAACTGAGGTCACCTCTACAAGAAAGGATTTATTTTGAAACATAAATTGGATTTCATCTCCAGCCTGTGCACCTATTTCTTCTGCTACCTTAGAGGATAAAATGCACCCTTCTACCCCGTAGGCTGGTTTAAATATCTTAGCTTCCTCTGGAAGTAAAAATAAGTAAGAGGAAATGAGGTGCTCTTTAGAAACACTGATGGAATATTTTGCATATTCATCGACAAGATCTACTCCTTCAATGCTTTTTAGTTCTTCTTCAATGCTTGCTTCCCCCTGATAGGTTACAGAGACATCATAAGGGATGAGCTCATCAAGCTCTAAATCTAATCCATAGTTGATGGTATCCTCAATTCCAAAGCCACAGACCAGCAGGGCACTGCAACCTAACACGCCTAAAATGACCATCAGGGTACGACTGATTTTACGCTTCATATTTCGAAAGGCCATCAGGATAGATAAAGGCATTTTGTTCATAAAGGAAAATCTATTCAAAAATGAAATCTTCATTTTTACAGAATTTTCTCCTCTTAGACTTGTCGCTGGAACTTGATTCATCGCTTCATAACAAGCAAAAAAGCTTGTAAAGGCTGTGATAATGAGTAAAATTCCTACACTGATTAGATATTCCACTCTAAAAAATGGTAAGGATATCGTAGGGAGTTGATATAATATATTATATTTTTTACCCATGACAGAAGGAACAATTAAAGGCCCCAAAAGGATACCTATCATAGAACCAATACATCCTAAAACCATAAATATTTTCATATAGTGAAATAATATTTCTCCCTTAGAAAATCCTAAGGCCTTTAAAATACCAATATTCTTTGATTCACGATGGATGAGCTGGGAGATGGAGGTTAGAATAATCAATATAGCTACTAAATAAAAGATTACAGGAAAGATATAAATCAGCTGTTTAGCCTGTGTGACATCCGCATCAACTGTCATATTTGAAGGAAGCTCACTCCGCTTCAAGGAATAGACAAAGTTATCACTATCTTCAAACTTCTCTTTTATAGAGGAGAAAACGGCTTCATCTCCCTCTATTAGATATTGGTTAAAATAGTCTCTTAGAACAGATTCAATGAGTTCTTCTGTAACAAAGGGTGATGAAAATGCATCTAAAATAGAAGTCTTCAATGCCTGATATCCCACCTGAATAAAGGATGGATTGTAGGTCGAATTTTCTAAAGATTCTGGATGAGTCATTGTTCCACTAATCTTTAGGGTAATCTTCAAATCGTATAAGGGCAATGAGGCCTCAAAGATATCTCCAATCTCTAGCTGATTCCTCTTAAGAAAGTTCGAATCCACCAACACCATATCCTCTGTAATATCACCTTCTACTGATGTTTTAAACGGATGGTTCAAGGTAGACTTTTCCTCAAAGGTTACAAGATAGATATTTTCATTCCCTGACTTAGTAGGAAGATATATTCTTTTTTCATAGAAAATTTCTTGTTCACTCAAATAGGCTTCAAGCTCTTCATTTCGGCTCTTTGTCATTACGATACCATCACACATATTTGCCTCTTGATATATGTATTCTAGTCGATCGTTAAAATTTTGATAGTTGGCAAGAATTCCCGTAAAAAGCGTTACTGCTAAGGCGGCAATCAAAATGACAGATAAATAGGTCTTAAAATTATTTTTTATCTCTCGTACAACCTTAACATTTAAAACATTACCTACCACTGGATTTCCTCAATATCTAGAGGCTTTTCTATTTTTTCATCCTTGATGATTTTTCCATCAGAAAGACGGATTACTCGGTCTGCCACCAAAGCAATGTTGGCATTGTGGGTAACGATGATCACACTTTGATTTCCACTGTCGCTGATACTTTTCAAAAGCTTTAAAATGCTCTTCCCCGTTTGGCTATCTAATGCCCCAGTCGGTTCATCACACAGCAGGATATCCGGCTTTTTCACTACCGCTCTAGCAATGGAAACACGCTGTTGTTCACCACCAGACAAATGAGAAGGAAAATTATTTAAACGATTTCCTAAGCCCACAAGCTCTAAGGCTTCCTTTGGATCTAAGTGGTCCTTAGAATGCGCTAAAGAAAGCTTTACATTCTCATAGGCTGTCAAATTCGGCATCAGGTTATAAAATTGGAAAACAAAACCCACATGATTCCTGCGGAATAAGGCAAGCTCCTTATCCTTATATTTGGTGACATCTGTCCCATTGACCAAATAGGTGCCACTTGTTGCATAATCCATACCACCAAGCAGGTTTAAAAGGGTAGATTTTCCAGCCCCGCTAGCACCTAAGATGACGACAAGCTCCTTTCGTTCTAGTTCAAAGGAAACTCCATCTAAGGCTGTAATAACCGTATCCTTAACACCATATACCTTCCTTAACTCTTTGACCTCTATAAAAGCCATCTTACTCACTTCCATCTCATTTCAAGTTATCTAATATTATAGCATTTTAAAAAAAATATTCAATTTAAGTTCTACAAATTTCTTTATAAAATAACAACCTATGAATTTAAAATAAAGTTATTAATCTTTTAAAAAATGTTATATAATATTAGTACTATGAAAGAAAGATATCAGCTGCCTAAAGAACAAAAGGATTTCTTTTTTAAGGAAATCAAAAAAATTATATATAACGAGGAATATTTAAAGCTTAAGAACTATTACCATCACGGAACCATTTCCACCTATACGCATGCCATAAAGGTTACCTACCTAGCCTATTGTTTTGCAGTAAAGCATAATATTAAGCTAGATCATAGAGAGCTGATTCGAGCTGCTCTCTTACATGATTTGTATTTTTATGATTGGCATAAGCAGGGTAAAGGAATACACCTACATGGATTATTTCACCCCAAAAGAGCCGTAAAAAATGCCCAGAGGCTGTTTTCAATTACCAAAAATGAAAAACGTCATATGGCACATCATATGTTTCCTCTTACTCTAATTCCTCCTACTACCAAAGCAGGCTGGATTATCTGCCTATGCGATAAACTAGCAGCAAGATCTGATTACAAGGCTTTAAAACTTAAGAAAAAAGTAATAAAATCCTTATCTAACCGATAAGGATTTTACATTTCATTATTCTTCTTTCTCTATTTCTTTCGACTTGTCAGATTTTTTTTCTGGTTTTTGAACCAAAATTGAAATCAAACAAAGGATAATTCCTAAAAGTATGATATAAGCACCTATCATATAGGAGGCTTCTGTTGCTGACATACCACCTGCCAAAATTAAAACTAATCCTAAAAGAAATACCATTACATTACGTTTCATACTTATCCTTTTATTCCTTTTCTTCTTTTTTCGTTTTATCTATCTGTTTTACTGGCTTTTGAATTGCAATCACGATAATACATAGAATTACTCCTATAGGTATTAAAAACATACCTATAATTCCTGCCTCCCAGGTCATAGTGATACTACCAGCAATCAACAAAGCTATTCCTAAAATAAAAATTAATAAATCTCTTCTCATTAGTTTTCCTCTCTTTTTATAGTTTTTAAAAGCCTCCATTAGTTCTTCAAAGTTTGTAAGATAAAATGGCAAATAAAATTTAAAATATAAAATTATTTTTTCACTCCTATATGTCATTTTTCTACATCTTTCTTAAGTTTATTATACCTTACTGAAGTAAAATATTCAAAATAAAAGGTGTGACAAATTTCGACATAAAGAAAAAAGAAAAGCGTGCTCCTAACACGCTAAATTCAAATAGGTTACAGCTTAAAGGTTAAAGATTTTGGTAGGATTTCCTGAGTTTCCTCATCAGTCAATATCAGTTGCCCAATATTCGTGATTCTAAATAAATCCCCTTTGAGCATAATACTTTTCATTGCTCGTTCCTTGTCCTGTGAATGAATCAAAACTGGACAGAGAACAGGAACTGCCTTTTGTTGCTGGCAGCCTTTAACAAAGCGGATTCTTAAATCATCATTTTTTTGGATGAAATTCGGATAAACACATGGTACTACCGCAATCGCATACTGTTGATTTTCCTTTTCTAATAAGATATTGGGATAGCTTTTTAAGTCATCGTTCACTCCTAATACCTTATATCCCTTATCCTTGATTATCTGTTCTAGTGTAAATCGAATGCACATATCTAAAATGTGCTTGGGAGGTAATACATCCTCCGGATTTATTTTTTGAGGCACACCATCTGCCCATACTGATTCTAAATTATTCTTCTCCATATCCATACTCCTCTTCCTTTATATCTTTTTTACGACCTGTAAAGAATTTTACAATACGCCTTGGAAAAAAGGCAATTGTATCTGCAACCACCATAGGCAGTAGCTTTAGGGTTTCCTTATAAGCCTGTCTACGGATATCCTCCTTTGTCACAATGGATCCATCGTTAAATAAATATCTACGACACACACAGCCAATCCTAAGTGTCATCAGAGCGTTGGCAGCACCCTGAATCACACTTTCTAATATCGTGCCTAGATAAGGCATATTATTTAAGACATCTAAGGAGCTTTTAGGGACAACATCCTCTAGCTTTAAATTCTCTAATCCTTCAGCAATTAAAGCTGTTCCAAAAACATTGATGGTCAGCTTGCTTAAATTCTTCATGGAAGGTCGAAATCCACATTTCTCTACGAGCTCTTTTACCATTTTGACATTCACCGCAAAAACTGTAATCATATCAAAGCGGGCACTTTGACAAATCGCTGTAGAGATCATCACCACCTTAGCGTCATGTAAAATAATGTGATTGAGCTGCTTCTTCACGGTTCTTTCAAATACATACTGAAGGTTGAATAAAAGCTCCTGCTTATTTTTATACTCTGTCAATAAAATGAGTTCTTCTCTAGGAAGGTCATTGCTCTTACAAATATTTTTTGCTACCTTTTTATAGATTGCTACTGCCTTAGGGTCATTTTGATCTAGTGAGGTGGCAATGGAAAGTGAAGGAGATTTAACGATGATAATGATAGGCTGTATTATTACAAAATAAAATAATAAAACTACTAGAGCGTAGAAGCCATATTCTAAATACTCTGAAATTCTTCTAAGCTTCTCTCCAATATTTAAAAGAGAGCTGATGACCATCAATAAAAATAAAATCAAAACCCCAACTGCTATCACATAGAAAAGATATCTTGACTTATCCTTTTGCTTCTTCTTCATCATATTCCTCCTGTTCTAGCCTGCAATCCTCAATCGTAAAAACATAATTCGTTGGATTATCTCTATGCATCCGCTTTAGACCTAGACTGGTTTTTTCTAAAAGTGTACAATTTACCAGCTTAAGTCTTGGATGAAGAGGCTCCTTAGCTCCACCTGGAAACCAAGCACGACCAATAGATAGCTCCATCCCTCGATCTGCTGTAAAATGACAGCCTCTAAATTCAAAGCCCTGCTCATTTCTCTTTAGGGTAGAAGGAGCTGTATAGTAGGCAATCTGTCTTTCCTCCTGAATGGCATGAATTTGGCAATTGAGAAATAGGCAATCTGCACTTCCAAAGATAAAATCAATATCTCCTTCTATATAACAATCCTGAACGATATTTCCTTTACCTTCATCGATATATAAGGTATCCTGATGAGATAAAAATTTACAATTCCTTAAAGTGATATTATTACATTCGGATTTAAAGGCTACAGCCTGCCCACCAGATTCCTGATTTCTTTTAAAGCTATTTTCAAATTGGATGGAAACCGCCTTAAACCCAGAAGCACTTGGTTTAACCGTGCAGGTGGCTGACCCAGTCGTTCCAAAGGTCTTCTTTCCATCTCCACCCAGCTCAGCAGGAAGAATCGTTCCATGGGATGCTCCATACGTGATTTTAGTATTCGGCTGACCTAGTAAAGTAAGATTTGGTTTATCAATGATAATTTTTTCTTTATATTCCTTATCCTCTAAATAAAGAATATCCCCTTCTTTCGCTTGGTTCAATGCTTCCTTTAAGGATAAGGATTTTTCTTTTAAATCAATTTTCATATGTCAACCTCTAACAAAATAAAAAGCTTTAGTATATTTTAACATATTTCTAAAGCTTTTTACATATAAACTTTGATTTAGCCTAAAATAGAAATAAATTTAGACTCAATATACGCATAAATTTCACTACCTAGGTACTTATAAACCTCAGCTTTGGCGCATGGATAATTGATGATATTGGTAGGATTATAGGCCTCAATCTCCATCACATCCTCCCAGTCCTCACTGACTAAGACCTCCTGAAAGACAGAATCTAGTGTTGGACAATAACCTACAAATTCAGCATTCATATAGGAGTTTTCAAATTCCAGCATGAAATCCAAAAACTTATAGGCCAGTTCTGGATTGGTTGAGGTTGAGGGAATCGCAAGACCATCAAAGAACACATTGTTATGCTCCTTTGGGGCATAGATGGAATACTTTTCTAAATTATCTAACTGGTCTGCCTCTACATCCGAATAGTAGGCGTCAAAGAAATCTCCAGAATAAACTAAGGCAATATCTAGATTGCCTTGAGAGACATTTTTTTTGAGCTCATCGGTTCCCCAATGATCAAAATGTGTATTCTTTAATAGCTCTAGGCATTCATCTATTTTAGTCTTATCCGTCGTATTTAGGGAATATCCCAAATAGAGCTCTGCTGCTGCAAGGGCGTCCCTTGAAACATTATACATCCCCACAGTAGTTCCTGTAGGAAGTAAGTTCTGTTCAAAAAAGACCTTAAAGCCATGCTCTAAAACGGCCTCCTCTACACCAGCCTTTCTCTTAGAATACATAATTCCTAGAGACCCCCAGAAGTAAGGTAAACAATAATTTTTATAGGCCTGACAATCCTCTGAATTCAAAAGAGTGTTCAGTTCAGCAACAAAGACATCCTCTTGATAATTCTCCAGTCTAGAGAAATCAAGCTCTAAAATGAGTCCATCCTCTCGCATTTGGTCAAGCATATAATCAGAGGGTACCACCAAATCATACTCTGCACTTTGGTTCAATATATTTTGATACATTTGCTCATTAGATTCTACTGTAACCTCCTTGACCGTAACGCCATAGGTAGACTCAAAGGCCTCTATCACTTCTCCAGACATATAGTCGCCCCAGTTTAAAATTAATAGGTCTGCACCCTTTCCACTTCCTGTAAACACAAAGATAAGGACAATCACAAACAATAAAACAAAGCCTATCCATTTTTTCATTTTTTGTCCACCTTCTTTCGGTTTTTAAGAATCTGATAAATTAAAATACCTGCAAAGGTAACCACCATCAAAATAGTATTGTAGGCACAGGCCTGGTTCCACTGTCCATTCCTCTGCTGTTTTAGATTTCCATAGAGCCAGGTGGAGAAGTTTTGATTACTACCGCTTACAAAGTAGGTAATGATGAAATCATCGATACTCATCGTAAAGGCTAAAAGAGCTCCTGAAAAGATACCTGTTTTTATATTTGGAAGAATGACCTTATCCAAAGCCTCTCTAGGCGTACACCCTAAATCTAAAGCTGCCTCATATAGGTCATTGTCCTTAGATAGCTTAGGTAATACAGATAAAACTACATAAGGAGTAGAAAACAATACATGGGCGATTAGGGTTGTAAGCCTACCATACTGGGAGATGATATTGGTCTGTAGCACAATCGACATCACCTGAAAGATGATCAAAAGAAAGGCTGCAGTAACAATATCTGCATTTAAGATGGGGATATTATTTAAAATAATCATTCGCTTCTTCCACTTCTTACTTAACGCATTGATTCCAATCGCTGTAAAGGTTCCAAAAATGGTAGATAGAATCGTCGATAATACCGTAATCTCTAGCGTGAAGGTGATGGCCTTGAAGAGATTTTTGTTTTGCACCAGCATTCCATACCACTTCAAGGTAACTCCTGGCATTTGATAGCCACTGGTATGGGTCGAAAAGGAGGTGAGTCCAATCACCAAAATAGGAATGTAGGTCACGAGTAATACGGCAGCAAAGAAGAAAATGATGCCCACCCGCTTTGTAATTTTAAGGGTTATTTGACTTTTAGGTACTTCTACCTTAATCTGCTGTTCCATCATAATAGCGTCTCTCCTTCCTCATCTACCTTAGAGATAATATAAAGAGACCCTAAGACAAAAATGATAATCACTAAGCTCCATAGACTTCCAATGTTAAAGAAGGTATGGGAGGACTTAAACTGACGTTCTATAAGCTGACCTACCATTCGAAATTCAGGGTCACCATTCGTCACGATTTGTGGAATAGTAAAGCCCATAGCGGCTGGTAAAAATACCATCATAATTCCTGAAATAACTCCCTTTAGACTCAAAGGTAGAGTGATTTTAACAAAGCTTTTCAGTTTGTTGGCTCCTAAATCATTAGAGGCCTCAACATAGGATTTATCTATTTTTTCTAAAACCGTATAGATGGGTAAAATCATAAAAGGCAAATAGACAATCGTCATAACGAGAATAATTTTCAAAGCCTTATAGTCTGTCAAATTGATGGAAATATGAAAGACATTAGATAGAAAGCTATTCTCTGATAAAAGATTGTTGATGGTTTGAATTCTTAGAAGCATATTCGTCCACATCGGCATAATAAAAATTAACAACAATAAATACTTATGCTTAAAGTGAGAACTAGAAATGAAATATGCAATAGGATAGCCAATCAAAATACATAATATAGTGGCAATCACAGCATATAAAATACTTCTTCCAAAGGCATTTAAAAAGGTCATTTCAGACAACCTTTCAAAATTTTGAAAGGTAAACTGATACTCTGAAAAATTAAAGCTATAGACAGAGAAGGTTTCCACCGTAGAAAAGGCAAATAAAATCATCAGGAGTAAGGGAATTCCTGTAAAGATTACAATCCAAACAATATAAGGTATGGAATATTTTTTAAAGCTATTCATTTACCTTCATAAGATGGATTTCATACGGATCAACCCGAAGTCCAATCTTATCTCCTACCTGTACAATTTCATAATCATGGATTACAAATTCCATTCCACAGATATCGGCACAGATTTCAAAATGTACTCCCTTAAATACAAGATCTGTCACGACACCTATCAGCTTTGCCTCCTCTATTGGAACCACATCCCAATCCTCAGGACGAATTACCACATCACAGGCTTCTCCTTCTTCAAAGTTTTCATCCACACACTCAAAAATTTCATCCATAAATTTGACTTTTTTATTTCCCATATAGGTTCCACGGATGATATTAGATTCACCAATAAAGTTAGCGACAAAGCGGTTCTTTGGTTCATTGTAAATATCCATAGGTGAACCAATCTGCTGGATTACTCCCTTATCCATAACGACAATGGTGTCTGACATAGTAAGAGCCTCCTCCTGGTCATGAGTGACAAAAATAAAGGTAATTCCCACTCTTCTTTGAAGCTCCTTAAGCTCATACTGCATTTCCTGTCTAAGCTTTAAATCTAAGGCAGAAAGTGATTCATCTAATAAGAGGATGCGAGGACGATTGACGATGGCTCTTGCGATAGCCACTCTCTGCTGCTGCCCACCACTCATCTGGTCAATTTTTCGTTCCTCATAGCCCTCAAGCTTTACCATCTTTAAGGCCTCTAGCACCTTTTCTCGAATCTGTTTTTTATTTAGCATCAAGGATTTGGCAGATTTAATTTCCAAAGCCTTATCCTTAAGCGTCTGCTTCTTGAGCTTTTCTAGTCGTTCTAGTTCACTCCAAACAGCTATCTTATTGAGTTTCTTTAGCTCGGCCTCATAAGGCTTAGAGGCCTTAGACTCGGGCATTCCCTGACTAACCTGCTCCTCAATTAGACCTTTAATCTCCTTGATGCGGTTCTTTGCCTCCTTCACCTCATCATCCTTTTCCCACTCTATATCAATCTGCCGATCCAAATCCTCTAAAATAGGCTCATATTTTTGTTCTACCTCAGCTAGCTTAGTTTCAATCAGCTTATTTTTCTCAATTGTAGTTTCCTGCTGAATCTGGTGTTTAATCTCCTTTAGTCGTTGTTTTAGCTTTAGCTTTGTCTCCTTATCCTTCTCTTCCGTCTGGAGCTCCCTAAGACATCTGTTTCTTTCATCCTCATATTTAGCAGCAACACTATTCTTGATATCTGAAAGGATTCGACTGAAATTCTTAAGTCCAAATGCCACATTCTCAAACACATTCAAATGAGGAAATAAGGCGTATTTTTGAAATACAGTGTTGACTGGTCTTTGGTAGGCAGGGATTGTATTGATGGTCACTCCATCTAAGATGATTTGTCCACGGTCTGGACTTTCAAAGCCACCTATCATTCTCAAAATGGTCGTTTTACCACAGCCAGAGGGGCCGACCAAGGTAATGA
Source organism: uncultured Mollicutes bacterium (assembly GCA_900540705.1). GTDB lineage: Bacteria > Bacillota_I > Bacilli_A > Acholeplasmatales > Anaeroplasmataceae > Pelethenecus. The sequence continues at coordinate 2,534 of UQGR01000024.1, read as the reverse complement.
ATTCATTCTCATTCACATAGAGACTAAAATCATCAATTACGACATTATCTCCAAAGGCCTTATGGATATTTTTTAATTCAATTAATTTATTTGCCATCGCTTTACTCCTCATTCCTTAAAAATTAGGTGGGGTAGAAACCCACACCAATCGGGCTATTTTATCCGATTTATTCTCAATATAATGCTCTGAATTGGTTGTAATATAGAAGGACTCTCCAGCCCTACAAACCTTTTTCATATCTCCATAGGATACCACAATCTCTCCTTCAATCACGTATCCAAATTCCTCTCCTGGATGCGGATAATCCTTGAAGGTTTCCTGATTCGGTTCTATCTCTACTAGAATCGGCTCTAGGGTATGCTCCTGCGAGGTGGGGACTAACCAGGTTTGACGATATCCCTCAAACTGCTTTGTATACTGTTCTTCCTCCGTAAAGATAATTTCTTGTTTCTTATCCTCATGAAAAAAGGTGGAAAAGTTGGTTCCCAGAACCTCTAAAATGATTTCTAAAGTTTCAATCGAGGGAGAAACCTTATTGTTTTCCAGCTGAGATATATAGCCCTTAGTTAGCTCACAACGGTTGGCAAGCTCTTCCTGCGTAAGCATCAAAAGGGTTCTTCTTTCCTTAATTTTCAGTCCTAAATTCATCGGTTTCCCTCCCTAAATAAGGTTTTTCATTACTAAACTTTTAGTAAGAAATTCCTAAACATTTTTCATAACAATGCTATTATACTATTTTTGATAGGGGAATGCAAGAATAAGACAGGAACTATTTTATAAAATAAAAAGCTGAAAGCATTAAATAACTTTCAGCATAAATATATAGATTTATTTTAGGCTCTAGCGTTGTTAAAGGTAGAATTGATTTTATTAATATAGCCTCTAGAAAAGCTATTTAAAATGTCTCCTCGATACCGCTTAACGCCACCATCTGGCAAAGGAATATTCTCCTCCTTTGGATAATACTTCTCAAAGGCAATTCCAATAGCCATATCATAGACCTTCCAGTATAGGCTAGAATCATAGGAGTCCACTCCACTTCCTACCTCTTCTTCATATACGTCCTTATCCTCAACAGTAAATTGAGAATCCTTTAAGGAAAGAATATCGGCATAGACATCCAAATAAGGGGAGTTATAGCTTACATAATAGGTATTGGCAAAGGCAGGGTCTACCTCATCTACCCCCTCACTTCTTCCACACATGTAATTGATGAACTTCAAGGCTAAATCGTAGTGCGCCGCTGTCTTTGGGATTACAAAATTATCACAAAAGGCAACCGTATCTGTAGGAATGAAGATATCAAAGCCTACCTGATAGGAGTCCTTGTAGATACGCTCCTTACCTGTAAGAATTTTTACCATATCCATAATTTTAGAGAGTTCTACATCTCCAGCCAAATAGGCATCCATCACGACATTGGCAATATTTTCACAATAATAATACAAGAAATCTCCCGTCCACATGAATCCCAAATCTCGATTTTTGGCAACGATATCCTTTTTGATATCATCGGTTCCCCAAGCATCAAAATGTACATTTTTAATCGTTTGATAGATTTTATCTAGATCACCCTGTTCTAATTCTTTGGCGGTATCTAGCCCTAAATACCGGCATACTGCATAATAGGCATGTAGGTGAGAATCATACATCGCTACTTGAGTATTATCTGGAAGTACACTTCGGTCAAATAGACAGGCCCACTGATTAGAAGACGAAAGGATGGCCTCCTCTAATCCCTCCTTCAGCGTAGAATACATGATTCCCCAGGTACCCCAAAGATATGGAACATAGTAATCTGTAATTCCAGGCTCCTTGGTCTCCAGCGTTTCTGCAATCCCCTTTACTCCTGGCATCCGATTTTCTAAATCGAAATTAGAAAGCAAAGAAAAATCTATTTTGGCAAGCATGTCGTTATGGTACATCTTTTCTACCATATAGTCAGATGGAGCCACAACATCATAGCAGGTGGTTCCTCCACGGACCTTAGAGTAAAAAATTTCATTGGATTCCCCTAAATCCATCACAACCTCACAGTTGTAGATTCTTTCAAATTCCTCTAGCATAGCCTCATCTACATACTCTCCCCAGTTCAAAAACAAAAGTACATTTCGATTTTGACAGGAGGATAAAACAATCATTAAGAGTCCTAGGATAAACAAAGCACTAATTCTTCTTCGCATGATGTCTTCTTCCCTTCATAAAGATTGCATATAAAACGATGAGTAGCATAGAAATGACAGTTAATGCCGTCGAAAATGCATACACACCAGGGAATAGGGATTTTCGTCCTATGGAAGAATATATCCATATAGAAAGCGTATTAAAGCCATTTCCCGTCGTAAAATAGCCTACAACAAAATCCTCAAAGCTAATGGTAAATGCCAAAATCACACCTGAAAAGATACCACCACTGATTGCAGGGACTAAAACCTTAATCACTGACTTCAAAGGGCGAATCCCTAAATCTAGGCTAGCGTCCATCAGGTTAGGATCTATCTCCTTCATTTTAGGTAAAACCGATAAAATGATG